>NZ_JAGGLG010000004.1 GCF_017874315.1 Symbiobacterium terraclitae
ATACGCTCTACATGAGCCATCTCGATCTTCAATCCTTTCACCCCTGCAAACTGGAAATGCGGCACATCCCAGTTTACAGGTTTGGAAGTTCGAGGTGGCTCACTTTTGCGTGATCAAATGGCCCCCGAATGGCTCCCTTTTAGGTTATCAAACACAGTCGAGAGCGTGTTTGGACAGATCAAACAGAATCGGGGTTTCCGCCGTTTCCTCCTAAGGGGTCTGTCGAAGGTCACCCTTGAGGTGGGCTGGCTTGCCCTTGCCCACAATCTGCTCAAGAAGGCAGCCCTGGTTGCCCAGGCGAGCTAGAACAGCCAGCAGACCTCGTCAAACCAGCCAAAAACCTCGCAAGATGGTCGATTGACTACCTGAAAAACCCAATTCGAACGAAAAGGAACGGGGCCGTCCCAGCAGAGCAACCTGCTTTTGGGACGGCCCCTTCAGCGTCATCAGTTGGAATCAACCCGCCAGCTTGCTCAGGTCCGCCGGGGCGGAGAGCAGGCCGCCCAGGGCCTGGAGCAGGGCGTAGCGGTTGGCCCGCACCTTCTCGTCCTCCACGTTTACCCGCACGCTGTCGAGGAAGGCGTCCACCGGGGCCTTCAGGCGGGTGGCCAGGCGGTAGAACGCCCGGTACTCGCCCGCGTCCAGCGCCTGCTTCATCTCGGGCCTGAGGTCGACGAAGGCGCCGTAGAGGTCGCGCTCGGCGGCCTCGCTGAAGAGCCCGGGATCGATCTCGGCGCTTGCGGCCCCCGCCTCGCCGGCCTTGCCGGCCAGGTTGGCGACCCGCTTGAACGCCCCCGTGACGGCGGCGAACTCGGGCTCACCCATGACGGCCGCCAGCGCCTCTGCTCGGTTGACGGCGTCCGTCACGTCCCGGAAGCCGGCGGCCAGCACGGCGTCGATCACGTCGTAGCGCACCGCGCGCTGCTCCAGCAACACCTTCAGCCGGGCCCGGAAGAACTCCATCAGCTCGCCGTGGGTCTTCAGCGCCTCTTCACCGGAGAGGGCGTACTGCTCCACGGCCTGTGAGGCCAGCGCGGCCAGGTCGACCCTGATGCGGTTCTCCACCAGCGTCTGCACCACGCCCTGGGCGGCGCGCCGCAGAGCGAAGGGGTCCTGCGAGCCGGTGGGGATCATGCCGATGGAGAAGTAGCCCGCAAGGGTGTCCAGTTTGTCGGCCAGGGCGACCACGATGCCCGGCCGGGACCGGGGCAGGTCGTCGCCGGCGCCCCGGGGCAGGTAGTGCTCGTAGATCGCCTCGGCCACCGCGGGGTCGCCGCCCTCCTTGAGCAGGTACTGCTTGCCCATGTAGCCCTGCAGCTCGGGGAACTCGAAGACCATCCGGGTGGCCAGGTCGGCCTTGCAGAGCCAGGCCGCCCGCGCCGCCTGCTCCTGCTCGGTGGGCGTGAGTTCCAGCGCCTTGCCGATCGCCCGGGCCAGGGCGACCAGCCGCTCCACGCGCTGGAACTGCGTGCCGAGCTTCTCCTGGAAGACGGCCTCCTTCAGCTTGGCGTTGTAAGCCTCCAGCGGCTGCTTGCGGTCCTCGTCCCAGAAGAAGCGGGCATCCGACAGCCGGGCCGCCAGCACCTTCTCGTTGCCGGCCCGCACGATGTCGATATGGTCGAGCCCGCCGTTGCGCACGCCGATGAACCAGGGCAGGAGCTCCTCGGAGCCCTCTGCCTTGTAGACCGGGAAGTAGCGCTGGTTCTCCTTCATGGTGGTCACCAGCACCTCGGAGGGAACCTCCAGGTAGGCCGGCGCGAAGGAGCCGGTGAAGGCGGTGGGCTGCTCCACCAGCCAGGTGAGCTCCTCCAGCAGGTCCTCGTCGCGCCGCACGAAGCCGCCCACCCGGGCCGCCTCGGCCGTCACCTGCTGCCAGATCACCTGCTTGCGCACATGCTGGTCCACCATGACGTAAGCCCCGCCGACCTTGGCGAAGTAGTCGTCGGCGTCGTTCACCTTGACCGGCTCGGCCGGGCCCAGTACCCGGTGGCCCCGGGTGGTGTCCACGGTCTCGATGCCGTCCACGACAAAGGGCACGCGCCGGTCACCCAGCATGGCCAGGATCCACTTGATCGGCCGGGCGTAGCGGATCTCCCGGTCGGCCCAGCGCATCGCCTTGGGCCAGTGGATCGAGGTGACGAGCCCGGCCAGCAGCGGGGGCAGCACGGCGGTGACCGACTCGCCCTTGATCAGCTTGCGGGCGTAGAGGTACTCGCCGCCCTTCTCGTCGGGCCGGACTTGCAGGTCCTCCACCGCCACCCCCTGCCCCTCGGCGAACTTCCGGGCGGCGACGGTGGGATTGCCCTCGGCGTCGAAGGCGGCCTTCCTGGGCGGCCCCTTCACCTCCATCTCCACGTCGCGCTGCATGAGCGCCAGGTTCCTCACGTAGAGCACCAGGCGGCGCGGGGTGCCGAACACGTCGACGACTTCGTAGTCGAGGCGGGCCTCATCCAGGGCCTTAACGGCGTTTGCCTTCAGCTGCTCCAGCGCCGGCGCGCAGAAGCGGGCGGGAATCTCCTCGGTACCGATCTCAAGAATGAGGTTGCGGGTATCGGCCATGGCTACTTCACCCCCTCCGCGGACTGCTTTCCGGCGCCGTAGCGGGACTCCCAGGTAGGCCGCTCCCCCAGCGGCTTGAGCAGCGGGAAGCCCAGCGACTCCCGCATCTCGATGTAGGCCTTGGCGGCGGCCCGGGAGAGGTTGCGCACGCGGAGGATGTATCCCTGCCGCTCGCTGACGGCGATCGCGCCGCGGGCGTCCAGCAGGTTGAAGGTGTGCGAGCACTTCAGGATGTGGTCGTAGGCCGGGTAGACCAGCGGCGGATCGAGCGCGAGGAGCCGCTTGGCCTCGGCCTCGTGCATGCCGTAGAGCTGGAACAGCATCTGGGTGTCGGACTGCTCGAAGTTGTAGACCGAGTGCTCCCACTCCGACCGCTCGTACACGTCGCCGTAGCGGAGATCCTTGTTGTACATGATGTCCCAGACGTTGTCCACGCCCTGGATGTACGAGGCCAGCCGCTCCAAGCCCAGCGTGATCTCCACGGAGACCGGCTTGCACTCGAAGCCGCCCACCTGCTGGAAGTAGGTGAACTGGGTGATCTCCATGCCGTCGCACCAGACCTCCCAGCCCAGGCCCCAGGCGCCCTGGCTGGGAGCCTCCCAGTTGTCCTCGACGAACCGGATGTCGTGCTTCTTGGGGTCGATGCCGATGCGCTCGAGCATCTCCAGGTAGATCTCCTGGATGTTCTCCGGCGAGGGCTTCATGATCACCTGGTACTGGAAGTAGTGCTGCATGCGGTTGGGGTTCTGCGCGTACCGGCCGTCGGCCGGGCGGCGGCAGGGCTCGATGTAGGCCACGTTCCAGGGCTCAGGCCCCAGCGCCCGGAAGAAGGTGTTGGGGTTGAAGGTGCCCGCACCCTTCTCCACGTCGTAGGGATGCTGAATGATGCACCCCTGCTCGGCCCAGAACTTGTCGAGGGTCAGAACCAGGTCCTGAAAGTACATGCGCGATCCTCCTTCGAAGCGGGCGTCCGATGCGAAAAGGCTCTCGCCCCGGGCCACCCTTGATGTGGCCAGGGACGAGAGCCTCTGCGTGCTCCCGCGGTTCCACCCTGATTGGCGCCCCCACAGGGACACCCACCTCTGCCGTGATTCGCTTTCGCTCCCGGGCGCCGTTCCCCGCAGCCTGCCCACCCTGCTCGCACCAGACGCAGGGCTCTCTGCAGGAGCCCGCTGGCGGGTACTCCTCCCGTTCCTCGCTAGGACAAAACTCTAGCAACTCGGCGGGGTGGTGTCAAGGGGCGCCGGGCCCCCTGCCCGTAACAGCCTGAGCTGCGGCCCCGGGCAGGGCGGGCAAAGGCGCATTGCTGGCGCCCGTTCAAAGCTCCGCAGGAGGCTGGCGCGAGCGCAGCGGAGCGAGCACGCCCGGCCGACGAGGAGCATTACCGCTGCCGAGCGCCAGGGGCGCCGAGCCGCCCTGCCCGTAACAGCCTGAGCCGCGGCCCCGGGCAGGGCGGGCAAAGGCGCATTGCTGGCGCCAGTTCAAAGCTCCGCAGGAGGCCGGCGCGAGCGCAGCGGAGCGAGCACGCCCGGCCGACGAGGAGCATTACCGCTGCCGAGCGCCAGCGGCGCCGAGCCGCCCTGCCCGTAACAGCCTGAGCCGCGGCCCCGGGCAGGGCGGGCAAAGGCGCATTGCTGGCGCCAGTTCAAGGCTCCGCAGGAGGCCGGCGCGAGCGCAGCGGAGCGAGCACGCCCGGCCGACGAGGAGCATTACCGCTGGCGAGCGCCAGCGGCGCCGAGCCCCCTTGCCCCTGGAGGTCGCGCACGAGCCTCTCACCCCTGCCGCAGACCCCGCAGGCGGAAGCCCTCGGCCAGCAGGTGGAAGGCTGCGGCGGAGAGCCCCAGCGCCAGGCCGGGGTAGAAGGGAATCCAGGGCGTCCCCAGGATGTTGTACCGGTTCGCCCCCAGCATCTGCCCCCACTCGGGCAGGTACTCGATGATCCGCACCCAGCCGTCGCCGCGGACGGCCACCGTGCCGCCCACGTAGATGCCGAAGACCGCCAGCTGCCCCATCAGCAGGAGCACCCATGCCATCTCCGAGGAGATCATCACGGCCAGGTCGGCCCGCATCAGCGGCAGCACGTGGCGCAGCAGGATGCGCCCGGGCGTGGCACCCAGGGCGCGGGCCGCCTCCACGTGGGGCATGATCATGATCTCCTCGACCCGGCGGCGCACCTGTTCGGCCATGCGCGGGGCGCCGGAGAGGACCAGCATCGCCACGTAGGCCGCGAGCCAGCCCGCCTGCCCGGGGATCAGCCAGCGCAGGCCGCCCAGGGTCATGGCCACCAGCGCCAGCGCCGGAATGGAGCCGAAGCCGACCGCCAGGGTCTGCACCAGCCGGCCCGCCCGACCGCCGGCCCAGCCCGCCCGGAGCCCCGCCGGCAGGGCCACCGCCAGCCGCAGGAGGATCACGCCGGCCGCCAGCCCCAGCGTGTACCGGGCGCCGTAGACCACGCGCGCGAGCATGTCCCGCCCCACCATGTCTGAACCGAGCACGTAGCCGAACTCGCCGGGGGCGAAGGGCGCCAGGCGCAGCCGGCGGCCTTCCACCTGCATGTAGACGCCCACGTGCGGGTCCTCCAGGGTCACCAGCTCCGGCAGCACCAGCAGAAAGAGCAGCCCGGCGGTCAGCATGAGTCCCAGGATCAGGGGGAAGTTCAGCCGCCTCACGGCGTCCCCCCTCCCTTCAGCTGCGGGTTGGCCAGCGCCCGCAGGGTGACCGCCAGCCCGTCCATCACCAGGAACCAGGTGCAGAAGATCAGCCCGATGGTCGCGACCACGTGGGGCTGGCTGTAGCTGAGCCCTCGCATCAGCCCCGACCCGAGGCCGTAGTGGTTGGTGAGCACCTCCACGACCAGCTGGCTGGAGAGCGTGACGTTCAGCATGGCCGGCATGCCGTTCAGGGCCCGGGGCAGGGCGTTGCGCAGCGCGTGTTTCAGCACCACCCACACCTCGGGCACCCCCTTGGCCCGGGCGGTGCGGATGTACTCCTGGCGCATCGCTTCGTCCAGTGCGGTGGAGATCAGCCGCGCCGTATAGGCCATGGGGATGATGGAGAGCGCCACCAGCGGCAGCAGCCATCCCCGCTCGCCCCCCTGCACCCCGAGCACAGACCAGAGCCGCACGCCGAAGGTGCGGTAGGACCAGATGGTGAGCAGCTGCCCCAGGAGGATCAGGAGGAAGTCCGGCACCGAGACGCCCAGCACCGAGAGGCCCAGTGAGAAGGCGCGCCCGGCGCGGCTCCCCAGGACCAGGCAGCCCAGCAGCAGCCCGAGGACCACGCCCACGACGAGCGCCGCGGCGAACAGCTGGAAGGAGAGCCACCAGGTCTCCCGCAGCAGGGGCAGCAGCGGCAGGACGCGCTGGGCCGTGCCGTACCACTGGTCCACCGTCAGGGTGCCGCCCGCGAGGCCGGCCATGTAGTCCCTCAGCCCCTCGCCGTACGCTGCCAGGGACCACGAGTAGGCGAAGCCGCCGGCGTCGCCTTCAAGGGGTTCAATGCGGAACTTCTGGGTGGCGTCCGTGCGCACCTCGCCCAGGCTCCCGGGCGGGGAAGACGCCTCCGTCGCCACCACGCCCCGGGGCAGCATGGCCACCAGCACCACGATCGCGGCGGAGAGCAGCAGCAGCCCGAGGCGCAGGGCCCATCCCTTGAGCAAGTCAAACCATCTTCCCGACACTCAGATTCACCTGACTTCGCAGTCTCGGCAGGCCGAGAGGCCGCGTGCGTGGCCGCACGCGGCCGCCCCTCGTCCCGTTTGCGAATAGGACGAGGGGCGGAAGAATCTCGTTCGTGTCAACTTTACACCTGTGTTTAGATCGACTCGAGGTAGCGCACTACCCGCTGCACGACCGGTAGGTGCTCCTGGCGGCCGAACCGCCAGCCGCGGTCGAAGGCCGCCACCTTGCGCATGAGCCGGGTCCCGGGGATGGGGGCGTAGAGCACGAGCCGGGCGATGCGACCCCGCCCCTTGTAGAGCGTGTCGGGGTCGATGCCGTAGCTGACCGGCCCCCGCGTGAGGCGAACCTCCCAGCGGTACGGGCCGCACTCCCCCCGCAGCAGCCCGTCGCGCGTCCCCGCGTCCAGCAGCCGAACCCGTGCGAACATGACAGAATCCCTCCTGGGAGGGATTCTTGTCAACTGCGCAATGAATTAAACGCGCAGGGTATCGAGAAATTCCTTCGACTTCAGCCGCCGCTCGGTTCGCACCAGGATGTAGGCCGAGAGCGCCTGGTCGACCTCGGCGGCCACCTCGCCGCCGAGGCGCACCACATGGGCCCGGCGGATGTCGCCGTCCAGCAGCCGCTTCATGCTCTCCAGGGCGCCCAGCGAGAGCCGGACGGCCCCCTCGCCCTCGGCCGAGCAGGCGGGGCAGAGCACGCCGCCCAGCACCGGCGAGAAGCGCACGCTGCCGTTCTGCTGCACGGCCTCGGTGCCGCAGCCCACACAGGCGGTGAGGCTGGGCCGGAAGCCGAGCATGGAGAGCAGCTTCAGCTCGTAGGCCCGCAGGAGCGGTTCAGGGGGCAGGTCGGGCTCGTTGAAAAGGTGGAGGCTGGTCAGCAGCAGGAGGAAGGGCGCCTCGTGCCGCTGCCGCTCGGGCAGCAGGGCGTCCATCAGCTCGCAGGCGTAGGTGGCATAGGCCATGCGCACCAGGTCCTCCCGCAGCTGGCGAAAGGACTCCACGATCTCCGCCTGGCTCAGCGTGTCGAGGCTCCTGCCGGAGAAGAGCTGGGCCCGCAGCCGGGAGAAGAGCTGGGTCGCCGCCGCGAGGCGGCTGCGGGGCCGCCGGGCTCCCCGGGCCACCGCCTCCACCTTCCCCTCCTCGCGGGTGAGCAGGACGACGATCTTGTCCGCCTCCTGGAAGTTCCGTACCCGAATGACGATCCCGTCGACGTTGTAGAGTGCCAAGTCGCCACCTCCGCCGTTCTGCCCTCATCATAACACAGGGCGGCCGTGTGACACCTGTCACTTCGCACGCTGGTTCAGGTGGGGATACTGAGAACAGGTCTCAATGCGATCGGAGGCGATTTCCATGTCCTCATCCCCGCGCCTCAACCCCGGCCGCTACCCGCTGCTGATGCTGGGCATCCTCACCCTGCTGGCCGCCATGTGGGCCGGCATCCTGCGCATCGGGCTGACGCTGCCGCCCCTCACCCCCACGCTCTCGGGCGCCCACGGCCCGCTGATGATCGCCGGCTTCCTCGGCACCGTGATCGGGCTGGAGCGGGCCGTGGCGATGGGCCGGCCCTGGATGTTCGCCGCCCCCGCCCTGGCGCTCGCCGGCGGCCTCCTCCTCATCTTCGGTGCGCCCCCGTGGGTCGGCGCCCTGAGCATCGTGCTCAGCAGCGCCGTGCTGATCCTGCTCTTCACCCAGATCCTGCGGGTGCAGCCCACGCTGTTTAACTACGTGCTCACCTTGGCGGCGGTGGTCTGGCTGGGCGGGAACCTGCTCTGGCTCCTCGGCCGCCCCATCCCGCAGGTGGTGCCCGCCTGGGCGGGCTTCCTCATCCTGACCATCGCCGGCGAGCGGCTGGAACTGACGCGGCTGCTGCAGATCTCGCGCGCCGGCACCGTCGCCTTCTTCGGCGTGCTCGCCGTGCTCGTGGCCGGCATCTTCACCGCCCCCTGGGACTACGGCCTCGGCTGGCGCATCGCCGGGCTCGGCATGGCGGCCCTCTCGCTCTGGCTGCTGCAGAACGACATCGCCCGCAGGACCGTCAGGACCCAGGGGCTGACCCGCTTCATCGCCATCTGCATGCTGCTGGGCTACTTCTGGCTGATGGCGGGCGGGGCGATTGCCGTGTGGCGCGGCTTCCTCTACGGCGGACCCTACGACGCGGCGCTGCACGCGGTCTTCCTCGGATTCGTGTTCAGCATGATCTTCGGGCACGCACCGGTGATCTTCCCCGCGGTGCTGGGGGTGCGCATGAACTTCTCCCCCTGGTTCTACAGCCATCTCGTGCTCCTGCACGTCTCCGTGGTGCTCCGGGTCGGCGGCGGGCTCGTGGAGTGGCTGCCGGTGCGGCAGTGGGCGGTCATCCTCAACGTCGCGACGCTGCTGCTGTTCCTGGCCAACACGGTGCGCTCGCTCCGCCGGCGGGCGGACGGGGCCATCCGGCCCTCCTGACCCCGCCATTTTGTCGAATCCTGCGTACACAGGTGGTTGCGGATTGAGTAACGTCGTGCTATAAGAAAAGATGAAGAAAATCGTGCGGAGGTGGGTGAACCACCTCCCAAGCGCGTCGCGGCTGCCGAGGGGGGTGCCAACGTGGAGCGCGACACCCGGTTGGACGGGCTGAGGCGGCAGTTCCTGCTGCTCACCCTCCCCATCGCCGCAGTGGCCGGGTTTTCGGAATGGCTGCTCCTCCGGCGGAACGGCGAACCCGCTCCCCCTCTGCTGCTGGTGGCCGCGATCGCGTCGCTGGCGCTGGCCCTGCTGCTCTGGCGGCGGCGGCGCAGCCTGCGCTTTGTCGAGGCCGCCGTGGCGACGGGCGTCGCTGCGGCGCTATTTGTATTGCTCTACAACGCCCTGTTCGCCCCGGAGGACGTGGCCGCCGGGCGTTTCGCCCGCCTCGCCCCATGGGGCTCGGTCTCCCTGGCCGCAGTCCTCCTCCCGCTGGGCAGCCACCGGGCCACCTGGGCGGCCAGCGGCATCTACACCGGCCTGCTGGTCATCGGCGCGGCCTACCTCGTGCGGACGGGGCAGAGCGGCGTCCGGCCCGCCCTGCTGGAGCCGCTGATCCAGTTCTACCTCTCCAACGCGGTACTCCTCTGCCTGCTCTACTCCTGGGCGGAGATGCGCAAGCAGTACGACCGCACGCGCCACCTCGCCCGGTCCATGGCCGACCTGGCCCACACCGACCCGCTCCTGGGCATCCCCAACCGGCGGCAGATGCAGGCCTACATCCAGCGGGAGATCCGGGAGGCCGAGGAGGGCATGGAGCCGGCCACCATGATCATGTTCGACGTGGACCGGTTCAAGCAGGTCAACGACACGTACGGCCACGAGACGGGCGACCTGGTGCTGCGCGCGGTCACCGCCGCGGTGCGCCAGACCCTGCGGTCGACCGACCGGGTGGGCCGCTGGGGCGGCGACGAGTTCATCGTGCTGGTACACGTGAGCGAGCTCTCCCAGGCCTACCAGTTGGCGCAGCGGCTCGGCGACGCGGTGCACCAGAAGCTGAGCGACCGCTTCCTGCAGGTGACCATCAGCCTGGGCGTGGCCCCGTACCACCCGGGCGACACCGTGGCGTCCTGGGTCCGCCGGGCGGACCAGGCGCTGCTGGGCGCCAAGGAGTCCGGGCGCAACCGGGTCGTGGTGGGCTCCTGAGGCGGTCCTGCGGCAGACAGGCGAAAGAAGAAAGCCATCGCGGCGGCGGAGCGCTGCTCCCCACGCCCGATGGCTTTTCCGCGTTGGAAGGCTACTCCGCGAGCCCGGCCAGGATGGCGACCCCGGCGCTGGCACCGATTCGGTTGGCCCCCGCCTCCACCATGGCCAGCGCCGTGGCCAGGTCGCGCACGCCGCCCGAGGCCTTCACGCCCATCGCCGGGCCGACGGTTCGCCGCATCAGGGCGACGTCCGCCACCGTGGCGCCGCCGTGGCCGAAGCCGGTCGACGTCTTGACGAAGTCTGCCCCCGCCTCCTGCGCCAGGCGGCAGGCCGTCACCTTCTCCTCGTCGGTCAGCAGCCCGGTCTCGATGATCACCTTTACGCGCGCCTCTCCGGAGACGGCCTCCACCACCGCGCGGATGTCGCTGAGCACCACGTCGTGCTGGCCGGACTTCAGCGCGCCGATGTTGATCACCATGTCGACCTCGCGGGCGCCGCGGGCCACGGCGTCCTCTGCCTCCACAGCCTTGATCTCGCTGCGGTTGGCCCCCAGCGGAAAGCCGATGACGGTGCAGACCAGCACGTCGGTACCGCTGAGCAGGTCCCGGCAGAGCGGGACCCAGTGCGGGTTGACGCAGACGGACATGAAGCCGTGCTCCCGGGCCTCGGCGCAGAGCGTGCGAATCTGCGCCTCAGTGGCGTCGGGTCTCAGCATCGTGTGATCGATCAGCTTGGCCAGTTGCGCGCGCGTCATGCGCGTGACGTCCATGACAACAACCTCCTCGTGGCGGGGCCGCAGAGCTCGTCGGTAGTCTTCCCGCGCTCATGGCGGGGTGGCTCCGGGTGTAGCATTCGGTGACGACTGGATGTTCACCTGCCAGTGCGCTGGAAGCGGCGTCGCCCTCTGCCCGGCCTGGCAACCGGCTGGCGCTGCTGCCACAGATTATACATGGACGTATACACTTATAGACGTTAAGCTTAGACACGCATCGCGATTGCCACACGCGCTGAATTCCGCAGTGCGGAAGCGGGGGACCCAATTTTCCTTGGGGCTAAGCGCAGCCAGTCAACGGCTGCCCGGGCGACACTCCTGCCGTCCGCGTCCGTCAGCTAACCCCGCAAGCGTAGCAGGGGGAGACATCCTCCTCCGTGTCTGTGGCAGTCAGACACACTCAGCAAGGAGGAGTTACGCATGAAGTTCTTCAAGGGCCTTGCCATCGCGCTGGCCGTCGCCGCAGCCTCGCTCACGATGGCCGCGCCGGCCTCGGCCGCGACCACCTACACCTATACCTACACCATCAAGGTGCCCGCCCGCACCGACCTGGCCAGCGTGCTGAGCTGGTACTTCCCGAAGCTGAACGTGAAGTGGTACACGCCGAAGACCACCGCCCAGACGACCCAGGCGAAGCAGCCGCAGACGACGGTCAGCCAGCCCACGCAGCAGCAGCCCAAGCAGCAGATGCAGCAGCAGACCCAGCCGCAGACCACCGCTGCCGTGAGCGGCCTCACCGCCACCGAGCAGCAGATGCTGAACCTGGTCAACCAGGAGCGGGCCAAGGCCGGCCTGAAGCCGCTGCAGGCCGACCTGCAGCTGACCAAGCTGGCCCGGATGAAGAGCCAGGACATGATCAACCGCAACTACTTCAGCCACAACTCGCCGACCTACGGCTCGCCGTTTGACATGATGAAGGCGTATGGCGTGACCTACCGGACCGCTGGCGAGAACATCGCCGGCAACCAGTCGGTCCAGGCGGCGCACAACGCCCTGATGAACTCGCCGGGCCACCGGGCCAACATCCTGAACGCCCAGTACACCCACATCGGCATCGGCATCGTCGAGGGCGGCCCGTACGGCATGATGTTCACGCAGATGTTCGTGGGCCGGTAACACGAATGCCAAGGAGGCACTTCAACGCGAAGTGCCTCCTTCTTGCTGTGGGCAGGCAGGGCTTTTCGGCGCGCCCCATCTGCGTGCGGCGCCCCTCGCAAGGTGGGGCGACGCCTATTTCAAGAGACAGAGGCAAGCGCTCGCTGTATGGGTGATCCCGAACATGAGGCCCGGGACGACCGAGACATCGTTCCCCAGCCAGAGTCCCACGGTGACGAAGAACACAGAGGGCAACACGGCCATCATGCCGCCGGCCTCGGCCCAGGGCACGGCGCTGGTCCCGTCGCAGTCGTTGATGCCCTTGCGTCAGCCCTTGAGCAGCCCGGCCAGGTCCCGGGCGGTGAGCCCCTGGATGTACCAGCCGACGTTCAGCCGTTCGAGAGCTTCCTCCAGGTTGTCGTCCAGCGGCAGGCCCACCAGGGCGGCCTCCAGCTCGGACAGCTCCCCGCTGCCGAAGAAGTCGCCGTAGATCTTCACGGCCTTGATCCGCCCCGCCTCCGCCTGGAGGTGGACGGTAACCGTCCCGGCGTCGAACCGCTGCTCCCGCCGCATGTCGTAGGCGGGCGAGGCGCCGTAGTTCCACTCCCAGGTGGCGTACTTCGCATCCCGGAGGCGCCGCACCTCCGCCAGCTGCTCCGGCGTCAGTTCCATCGGCTCCAGCCCCTCGGCCTGCAGGATGTACCCCTTGAGCAGGCGCTTGAACTCCTCCATGGTGACGGGCCGGGGAGCGTGGGCGTTGATGGTGGTGACGCGGCTGCGCACGGACTTCACGCCCTTGGACTGGAACTTGGCCTCCTTCACCCTGAGGGCGTTCGACACCACCTCGATGTTGGAGTCCAGCATGATGCAGCCGTGGTGCAGGATGCGCCCGTGCCGCACGTACTGGGCGTTGCCGGAGAACTTCTTCCCGTCGATGGTGAGGTCGTTTCGACCGGTGAACTCGGCCTTCACGCCGATCTGCTCCAGCGTCTTGATCACCGGCACGGTGAAGACGGCGAAATTGAAGTCCGGCGCGGCGTCCTTATCCACGATGAAGGTGTAGTTCAGGTTCCCGGAGTCGTGGTAGACGGCCCCGCCGCCCGACAGCCGCCGGACGACGCGGATGCCGTGCTCCTCCACGTACTGCTGGTTGATCTCCTCGTAGGTGTTCTGGTGCCGGCCCACCACGATGGTGTTCTCGTTCTGCCAGAGGATGAAGTACGACCGGGAACGGTCCAGTTTCTCAAACACGTACTCCTCGAAGGCCAGGTTGAAGTAGGGGTCGGTGCTGCCCGTCTCCAGGTAGATCATGCCGCTGAGCTCCTCTCACGTCAGTGACGCCGATTTCAGCCCATCCTTTCAGACGCCCAGGCCGCCGCGGGCGATGCTGCCCGCCGAGGGCCTGCCCAAAGCGAGCCTACAGCAGCATCAGGGCCATGGCCGACACCATGTAGACCGAGGCGAACTTGAACAGCCGCAGGTTCACCTGCACCGACGGCCGGATCAGGGCGTTGGCGCCCAGCCCCACCAGGACCATCGCCAGCGCCGAGGCCACAGCCACGGCCCCGAGGTGCTCGGCCAGCTGCCAGGTGACGCCCGTCATGACGGCGGCAGCCAGCACGGTGGAGAGGCTGATGGCCACCTGCGTCGTCCTGAGGCCGTAGACGTTGGGGAAGACCGGCACGCCCGCCGCGGCGTAGTCCGCGGCGTACTTGATGCTGAAGGTCATGATGTGCGTGGGGATCCAGAGCAGCACCGCCAGGGCCAGCAGCAGGCCGATGACCTCCACCTGCCCGGTGGCCAGCGCGCGGCCCGCCAGGACGGGCATGCCGCCGGAGAGCCCGCCCCAGATCACCGACCAGGGCGTGCGCCGCTTCAGCCAGACGGTGTAGACTACGAGGTCCAGCAGCCACCCGGCCAGCACCACGAGGCCGTAGCGCAGGTCCAGCGCGAGGGCCCAGCCGAGGCCGGCGGCGCTCATGGCGCCGCCCAGCAGCACGGCCTCCCAGGGGCGCAGCCGTCCGGCGGCCAGCGGGCGGTGGCGGGTGCGGGGCATCACGGCGTCGATATCCCGGTCGTAGACCATGTTGAGCACGGTGGTGCCGGAAATCGCGAGGAAGAGGCTGCCCAGCAGCCCGCCGTACAGGGCAGGGCCCCCGCCCCCCTTCAGGCCGCTGGCGTAGCCCACCAGGCCGGTGAAGAGCAGGAGGAACGTCTGCTTGCACTTGATCAGCGACCAGAGATCACGCACCTTCTGGAGCATGCCGCCTCAACTCCCTTCCGGAGAGCGCACGCAGCGGAAGCCTACGCTGGGGCTGACGTACTCCGGCTCCGCGCTGTTGCGGCTCCAGACGCGCAGGTCGTAGCCGTAGCTCGCCTTACTGCCGCCGCGCAGGAAGCGGTAGTGCGTCATGGGGTAGACGTCCGCCGTCCACTGGGCCACGTTGCCGGCCATGTCGTAGAGGCCGTACGGGCTGGCGGAGTCCTCCGTCTGGAACTCCCCGTAGCGCCGGCCGTTGTAGAACCCGACCGGCGTGGTGTCGCTGTACCCCTCGCGGGTCTCGAACGGGTCGCGGCTGTGGTCGTAGTTGGCCCGCTCCGGGGCGATGCCGTCGCCCCAGGGGTAGGGCCGGCCGTCCGTGCCGCGGGCGGCCTTCTCCCACTCCGCCTCGGTGGGCAGCCGGCCGCCGGCGGCCTCGCAGTAGGCCCTCGCGCCGAACCAGCTGACCATCGTCGCGGGGTGGTTCTCATACCCGGCCTTCACGACCAGGGTGCCGCCCTCCAGCCTGATGCGGCTGGCCGGGTCGTCCAGGACGATGTGAAGGTAGTCGCCCGCCGGGTACTCCTTCTCGTGCTTGGCACCCGAGAAGGCATCTCCGGGGTAGGGTCCCATCACGGCGCCGCCCTCCAGCCGGACCGTGCCGGCCTTCAGCGCCTCCTCCAGGTAGCGGGCGTACTGGGCGTTGGTCACGGGGGTCACCATGATCTCGTACTCGGCGACGTCGACCCCGGCCTCGTCCCGCCCCATCCCGAAGGGACCGGCGGGAATGCGAACCCAGGCCTCGGGGTCAGCGCCGGCGTCGACGTAGAGGGCGAGCCCGGGCGGTGCGGAGGGCTCGCTGTCGCAGGCCGCCAGCAGCGCCGCCGCCAGCAGCAGGGCCACCCATCCGGCTTGCCGTCTCATCGCTGCACCACCTCCTCATCGGCCTCAGCCGCCCAGCGTCCGTTCCGGCGGAACAGGTCCGCCAGGCGCCAGATCAGGAAGAGCGCCAGCGCAACCAGCACGGCCCCGAGGCCGAAGTCGATGGCCAGCATGAGCCAGTTCACCATCACCTGCTGCCCGTACTCGGTGACGAACAGCCGCTTGATCGCGAAGAGGGTGGCACCGGCAAAGGCCACGTCGGAGGCCAGGATCAGCACCCAGCCGAACCACCGGCGGGCCCGGCCCTGCAGCCCCATCATGTCGGCGAAGTAGCAGAGCAGGATCGTGGCCGTGAGGGCCGACAGGGAGTGCCAGTGGCCGGTGAGGGCGATCCGCTCCTCCCGGTGCGGCCACACCCGGAAGATCTCGTCGAGCTTGACGGCCATGAAGATGCCCACGCCGCTGACGACGAAGTTCATGTAGACCATCTGCCAGAGGGAGCCGAACCGGAGCGGGTCGCGGAGCAGGGCTGCCAGCTTCTGACCGAAGGTGGGCCGCCTCGACCCGGCCGTGCCCTCCCGGATCAGGCGGCCCCAGCCGTAGATCACCAGGAAGAGCGCCGCGAGCATTACGAAGACCGAGCCGACGTAGATGATCGTGTGCGCGTGCGGCGTGGCCACCACCGACCAGGCGCCCAGGGTGATCACCGCAGTGCCGAGGATCATCAGCGGCATGGCGATCTTGTGCAGGATGCCCCTGAAGTCGAACCACCGGCCGATGAGCAGCGCCGTGGCGATGCAGATCAGGGTGAGCATGATGTGCAGGTGGCCGATGACCGCCTTCTGCAGCAGGTCCTTGACCGGCTCCCGCACCAGGTCCTCGGCCAGGAACGACTGGAAGCCGTTGCCGAAGAAGGCCCCGGAGATGCCGCCCAGCGCCGCCGACCCCAGGGTGGAGACCGTCATCACGAAGAAGGCGACCCGCTCCAGGTCCACGCCGCCCGGGGTGCGGGCGTAGGCCGGGTCCGGCTGCCGCCAGGACCGGCCCCAGGGCCACAGCGCCACCGCCAGCATGCACCCCGCCCAGAAGATCAGCCCCTGCCCCACCAGGAACAGGCCGTGGAACACCCAGTTCTGCCCGAAGTAGCCGAAGATGAGCCCGGAGAACATGGCGAGCATGTAGCCCGCCGTGATCGTGGCGTTGATGTTCGCCCGCTGCTGCACCCGCATGGGAATGGCGTGCGTCATCAGGTAGACCAGCACGGCCACCACGGCGAAGGCGATGGCGTGGTAGAGGCTGATGATCCGCCCCTCCCGCTCCGCCTCCACAAGCTTCATCCCCAGCGTGCGCACCACGAAGTCCTTCACGCCCCATTCGACCATCGGACCGGACAGGCTGCTCCAGATGGCCGTGACCAGGGCGACCAGGCCGATGGCCAGAAGCACCAGCCCCCGCGTGGAGGTGAACAGGTAGCGGAACCGGTCCGCGATCGACCGCATGGCCTCAGCTCCTCCCGGAAGGCGTACCGCTGCCCAGGAAGCCGGCGGCGAAACTGGCCGTCATCGCCAGCAGCAGCGGCGCCAGGATGAGGAAGATGGTGTCGGCGGACAGGATCGGCTTGCCGGCCTTCAGGAAGGCGAGGGCGATGCCGCCGACGCCGATCAGGGCCCCGCCGACGCCGACCCAGGCGAACCGGCCGGGGGCCCGGCGCTGCGCGGCGAGCCAGAGGGGCAGACCGAAGATGATGAGTCCGGCCACGCCGTGGACGACGATCAGGGTGGCGATGGCCAGCGGACGGGGGCCGGCAAAGCGGGTGACGGCCAGGGCCAGCAAGCCGACCACGGCGAAGAGGTCGTAGGTGCGGGCCTGGACGGGGGCGTACTCGGCGACCAGTCCCGCCGACAGGGTGACGGGGATCAGGCTCGCCACCACCACGACCAGGGGATGCGACAGGACCCCGTAACCGAGGGCGATGAGCAGAAGGCCCGAGACGAGGAGCACGGCGAAGGACGTGATGTAGGAGAGAGCGGATCGGGACGGACGAGTGCCTGAACGCAGGTCCTGCGTGAACCGCCAGATCATGTAGAGGGCGGTGAGGCCGGTCACGAGCAGCGTGGCCTTGTCAAACCAGGTCATCGCGATCCCTCCTGCTGAAGAACTGGTCGGCAGACAGCAGAGCCGGCTGCCACCTCCAGTGTGGCAGCCGGCTCTCGGCAGATTGTTGATCGAAGTCAGTTCGGGTAACTATTTTGAATCTAGACCTTCGGCGATGGCGTGTAGTCCACAAGGATCACAGAGGGCGATGCGATTCCGGCCGTGGTCTGCGATCAGCCCTTCCGTGCGGAACTCGCCCAGCACCCGCACCACCGTCTCCGTGGCCAGGCCCACCATCGAGGCGATCTCGCTGCGGGAGAGCGTAATGACGGACTCGCCTTCGGCCGTGCACTCCGTGGCGGAGAGCAGGACCTGCGCGATGGCGCTGCGGGCCGGGAGCATGGAGAGGCCGTGGAGCCTGTTGTAGGCCAGGCGGACCTCCTCGGCCATGCCCGTCAGCAGGGCGTAGAGGATGGCGGGGTCCTGCTCGGCCAGCCGCTGGCCGTGCTGGCGGGGCACGAAGCAGACGTCCGCGCCGCGCCGGCCCGCCCGGGCCGTTGCCCAGTGCACCGCCCTGGCGCCGAGGCCCGACATGCCGCAGACACTGCCCGCAGGCGCCAGCCGCACGATCTGCTCCCGCCCGGCCAGGTCGACCACGTACTCGAGCACCTGCCCGCGGCCCACCAGCCACCAGCCCTGAGCCGAGTCCCCCTGGCGGTAGAGGATCTCCCCCGGCGCCAGGCGCCGCGCCACCCCGTGCTCGCGCAGCAGGGCGATCTGGGCCTGGAGCGCGCGCCAGCACATGGGGGCGCCGCGCTCGCGCACCGGGCACGTGGCGCACTGCCGAACCGGAGCCCGTTCCGTGCTCACTGCCATATCACCTGCGACTTTCCCGGGCCACCACCTTTACTTCCCTTGTAGCCAAGCGCGGGGATGACGTCAATCCGCCCACCGTACGGGGCCATTCGGCCTATGTGCGGGCCGGGAAGGCCCGGTCCGGCGGGGCTACCGGGAGGCGGAGACGACCCGGACGGGCCGCTCGCCCGACACGTCGGCCCGGACTCCCTCCGGAGTCACCTCCAGGTTGACCCGGGCACCGCCGACGCGCAGCCCCCGCACCGTCACCCGTCCCAGCCACGGGGGCAGGGTCGGGCGCAGCCGCAGCAGCCCGGCCCCGGCGTCGGGGTCGAGGCCGAGGATCGCCTGCATCAGCGCCACGGGCGCCGCTGCCGCCCAGGCCTGGGGCGAGCAGGCCACGGGGTAGTCGACGGGGACGCCCACGTCCCGGGAGTACCCGCAGAACAGCTCGGGCAGGCGGTAGTGGGCGAAGTGCGAGGCCGCGTCCACCAGGCCGGTGATCACCTGGTTGGCCTCCCGGTCGAACCCGTACCGCTTCAGCCCCAGCACGCAGAGCGAGTTGTCGTGGGGCCAGACCGAGCCGTTGTGGTAGCTCATGGGGCTGTAGGTCGGCTCCGCGGCGCTCAGCGTGCGGATGCCCCACCCGCTGAACATGTCCGGGGCCACGAGCCGCGCGGCCACGGACGCGGCGCGGGCTTCGTCCACGATGCCCGACCAGAGGCAGTGGCCGATGTCGGACGAGACGGTGGCCACCTGCCGCTTCTCCCCGTCCAAAGCGATGGCGTAGTACTGCCTCTCCGGCATCCAGAAGGCGCTGTTGAACCGCGCCTTCAGGTCCGCCGCATCCCGGGCCAGCCGGCGGGCGAGATCAGCCTCGCCCAGCGCCTGCAGGACCGGCGCCAGCCGGCGCTTGGCGTCGAAGACGTAGCCCTGCACCTCGGAGACCGCGACGGGGCTGGCCGCCGGCTTGCCGTCCGGGTGGCACAGGGAGTCCGGCGAGTCCTTCCAGGACTGGACCTGGAGGCCCCGTCCGGGGTCGGCCCGGAACTCGAGGAAGCCGTCGCCGTCCACGTCGCCGTACCGGTCGAGCCAGTTGAGAGCCTCCCGCACGCTGGGCAGCAGCTCCCGCACCAGGTCCAGGTCCCCGGTCCAGGCGTGGTAGTCGCAGAGCAGCACCAGGAAGAGGGCGGTGGCGTCCACCGAGCCGTAGTAGCGGCCGTAGGGGACCTCCCCCAGGTTCGCCATCTCGCCGTGGCGCATCTCGTGCAGGATCTTGCCCGGCTCCTCGGCCCGGAACGGGTCGACCTGCCGCCCCTGCAGGGCGGCCAGGGTCCGGAGCGTGCCACGGGCGAACTCGGGGTTCAGCGGGAGGGCCTGGATGGCCGTGATGATCGAGTCGCGCCCGAACGGCACCGCGTACCACGGGATGCCCGCGACCGGGAACAGCCCCTGCCCCTGGTCGGCCGCCAGTAGCCGCAGGTCGCTCACCGAGCGGGCCAGGATCCGGTTGAGAAGGGGGTTGTCCGTGTCGATGGCCGTGCAGGCCTCCGCCCAGTCGGCGTACTCCTGCCGCAGGGCCTCGAGGGCCTGGTCGAACCCGCGGCAGGCCGGAAACGCCCCGTTCTCCGCGGGCAGGACGGCGACGTCGAGCGCGGCCGTCCCCCGCGGCGGCAGGGAGAGGTCCCACGAGGCCTGCGAGACGGCCAGGGCGTCGGGGGGCGTCAGGAAGAGCACCCGGGTCTGGCGCAGGACGCCGTCGCGGCCCCGGTAGCCCAGGGTGACGGAGCCCCCCTCCCGCCGCGGCTCCTCAGGCACGCCCCGGTCGGCCGGCGGAACCCCCCGAACCTGGAACAGGTCGGCGAAGTCGGCCTCGAAGCGCAGGTCGAGCCGCACGGAAACGGGCGCGAACTCCAAGTTGGTGACGGTGATCCGCTCGTACAGCACGCCCGCGCGGATGACCCGCTGCCGCTCCAGCCCCAGCCCGGCCCGGCTGAAGATCTGGCGGCTGACGCCGGCCTGGAGGAAGACCCGCTGGACGTAGTTCTCCGCGGCGGTCCCCCCCAGCAGTCCGGGCCGCTGGCCGTCCACGCGCAGCTCGAAGCGGCTCAGGTAGCGGGTGTCGCGGAAGAACAGCCCCAGCGGCCCGTCTTCTGGCGCGATGTCTCCCCATCGGTTTGATACTTGGAAGAGGTCGCCCTCACGGGTGACAAGGTACTCCATGAACCGTTTCCTCCTTGTGGATCCGGGGACCCGCCGGCCGGCGGATCCCCGGGCTCCGTCTCTCACGCGCTGCGGTGGTCAGGGCGCCGCATGCCGGACGCGGACGCCCTCGGCCTCCACGGCCCACCCCTCCTCCTGGGAGGCCACCGTGAGGACCGCGCCGTCCCAGGACAGGTCGAACCGGTTGGTGCCCACCCGCACGCCCTTGAGGCTCGCCCGCGTCCAGCCCGCGGGGAAGCAGGGCCTGAGCAGCAGCCTCCGCTCGTGGGCCCGGGGGCGCAGGCCGAAGACCTGGGACACCACCGGCCAGGCGATGCCGTAGCCGGACCACGCCTGGACGAAGCAGCCGCCGTCGGGCAGGATCTCCGGGACCGCCCCGGGCATGTGCCGCTCCAGGGTCTCCGCCAGCGACCGCACGCGGGCCAGCGCCTGGTCGGGGCGGCCGTAGTTCAGCTCCGCCACCGCCAGGACTCCCGTGTTGATGCTCATGGCGGCGGCCTGTTCGATTCCGTTCAGGTACATGCCCCAGGGGCCGGTGAACTCGTCCGACTCCGCGCGCGCAAGCAGCCGGGCCGCCCGGTGGGGCGGCGTCAGTCCGGCCTCCAGCGGCGTGATGACGATCCAGTTCTTCAGGAGCCAGGGCCGCCGGACGTCCTGCTCCGGGTCCGCCTCGGCCCGGGCGAGCAAGTGGCCGTACGCCTCCCGGACGCCGGGGCGCGCGTGGTCGACGTACTGGGACCGGGTGGAGAGGTCCAGCAGCTCGCGCAGCCTGGAGGCGATCTCCCTGGGCGTCGCCAGCAGATCGCCGTACATGCCCTCCTCCTCGATCCAGAAGGCGGCCTCCAGGCGGCGGCAGACGGCGCCGGCCAGCTGGCGGCTGCGGGCGGCCACGTCAAGGTCCCCCAGCACGTCCGCCATGCCGGCCAGGGCCTCCAGCGCCTCCGCCGTGTACGCGGCGACGTCGATCATCTGCAGGTCGAGCCCCGCGACCTCCATGATGCCGCTGCCGTGGGGCAGCACCTCCCCCGGGGCGCACCGCTCCCCCATCACCCAGCCCAGCAGGCCCTGCCGGCAGAACGGGTAGTTTCGCCGGAGGAACTCGGTGTCGCCGGTCCAGAGGAAGGTCTGCCACACGGCCTTCACGAACTGCGGCGTCTCCTGGGTGTTGCCGGGGTGGAACACGTGGCCCCGGGTAGTCGCCTCGTGGATCACCCGGCCGCTTTCGCCATTGGCCTGCTGGCTGATCCGCCGCAGGGCGTCCAGGGTCTCGGCGGCGACCTCGTGCTGGCCCAGCGCCAGGCACCCGAGCACGGCGTAGGCGCTGTCGCAGCCGAAGAGCCAGACGTAATCGGGCGCGCCCGCGCCCAGGGCACGCCCCAGCCCGGGCATGTCGCGCACCATCCAGTCGTAGTTGCACTTAATCCAGTCCCAGGCGCGCGCGATCGCAGCGTCGGGGACCTCCAGCGCGCTGCTGGCGAGCAGCCGCTCGTACCGCTCCGCCTTGCTGGCCCAGAGCGCGTCCGGGTCGGCCGAGGCGCGGCCGAAGGCGGCCCGGGCCGTCGCCTCCCCGGCGTCGGACCCGGCGACCACGAACTCGATCACGGCCTCGGCCTCGGCCGTCAGGGGCAGTTCGTAGTCCAGCGCCACGGAGACGCCCTGCCCCCGGGTCTGCTCCGGCCCCCACAGGTCGGCGCCGCACGCGGAGCCCACCGGCACGAGGCCCCTGGCCCCCACGACGACGGACCACGGGTTGTGCTCGTCCCGGATCACCCAGGCCTGCAGCTCCGGGTCAAACTCGGCCTGGTCGCCGCCGTCCTGCAGCCCCGACCGCTCCGACAGCCAGACGCCCTGCAGGTCGCTGCGGGCGAGGAAGCGGAGCTGCACCGTGCGGTCGCTGGCCGCCCGCAGCGTGTAGCGCACGATCAGCGCAGGCTCGCCGTCGGGCACGAACTGCCGCCGCACGATTTGCAGGTCGCCGAGCTCGTAGTCGTGCGCGCTCCAGAAGGCCCCGCTGGAGAACCGGGCGGCGTCGGTCAGCCAGACGCCGTCCACGCGGAGCCAGAAGCCGTCCAGCAGCTTAACGGGGTGGGCCCAGAGCCCGCCCATCTCCCCGGGGACGTGCCACCCCAGGTCGGGGAAGGCGCCGTTCTGCGCCCCGATCAGGTAGGCGCGGTCGCCGGCGGTGATATAGCCGTGGGTCAGGTCCGTCTGCTTCGTCAGCGAGAGCGACTCGCTCCGCGCCATGCCGCAATGCCTCCCGCGCCCTATCCCTTCATGCCGGTGATGGTGATGCCCTTGATGAACCACCGGTTCAGGATGAGGTAGATGATGATGACGGGGATGGTGAGGAACATCGATCCGGCAAGCACCTGGTTCCAGAAGCTGTAGTACTCGTTCTTGAAGGTCTGCAGGCCAACGGTGAGGGTGTACATCTCCCGGCTGCGGGCGATCAGGTTCGGCCAGAGGAAGTTGTTCCAGTCGCCCAGGAAGTTGAAGATGATCTGGGCCGCCAGCGCCGGCTTGGTGAGCGGCAGGACGACCCGCCAGAAGATGCCGAACCGGCTCAGCCCGTCGATCTGCGCGGCCTCCTCCAGCTCGACCGGGATGGTCGAGAAGAACTGCCGCATCAGGAAGATGCCGAAGGCGCTGACGGTGAAGGGCACGATCAGACCGTAGTAGCTGTCCAGCCAGCCCAGCTTGCTGAGGATCAGGTACTGCGGGATCAGGATGACGGCGGCCGGGATCATCATCGTGGCCAGGATGGCCCAGAAGACGAGTTCCCGCCCCGGGAACCGGATGCGCGCCAGCGCATAGCCCGCCAGGGAGTTGAAGAAGACCTTGGCCAGCGTGCCCAACCCGGCCACAACCACGCTGTTGAAGACCCACCGGCCGAAGTCCCCGCTCTTCAGGATGTACTTGAAGTTCTCCAGGGTCGGCTCCGGCGGGAGGCCCCAGTTCTTGAAGAGGAGGTGCACGTGCTGGGTCTTGGTGAGCGCGGTGGAAACCGACAGGAGGAACGGCCCTACCGTGATCAGGGCGTACCCGATCAGGAGCACGTACAGCACCGCACGCACGGACCGGCTTGAGATCTCCATGGCTAGTACTGCACCTCCTCGCCGAACCACCGCTTCTGGATGTACGTCAGCGCCAGAATCACCACGAAGAGGATCGTCGCCAGGGCGGAGGCGTAGCCCATGCGGAAGTACCCGCCGAAGGCGTTCTTATACACGTAGAGCACCACCGTCATGGTCGCGTCGGCGGGCCCGCCCTGCCCGTTGGTCATGAGGTAGGGCTGGTCGAACAGCTGCAGCGTGCCGATGACGGACATGATGGAGACGAAGAGCGTCGTGGGACGGAGCAGCGGCAGGGTGATGTAGCGGAGCCGCTGCCAGTAGGTCGCGCCGTCGACCATCGCCGCCTCGTAGTAAGAGTCCGGGATGTCGTTCAGGCCGGCTGTGAAGAGCACCATGTACTGCCCCACCGTGGACCAGACGTTCATCATCATGATAGAGAGCAGAGCGGTCCTGGCGTTCTCCATCCAGCTGACCGGCGGAATGCCGAACCAGCCCAGGATGTGGTTCAGGAGGCCCGTTTTGGAGTAGATGTAGAGGAACATGATGGAGACGACGACGGACGAGGTCACCGTGGGGATGAAATACGCCACCCGGAAGAAGTTCTGGCCGCGGACGCCGGTGGTCACCATCAGCGCCAGGATCAGCGCGATCACCATCTGGGTCGGCACCACCCCGGCCGCGTAGATGACGACGTTGGTGAACGCCTTCTTGAACACGGGATCCCGGAACGCCTCGAGGTAATTGCCGAGCCCGATGAACCGCGCCGTCTCGGGCGACAGGATGTCGTAGTCGAAGAAGCTCAGGTAGATGGCGTACAGCACGGGACCGATGACGAACGTTCCCAGGATCACGATCGCCGGCACCAGGAACAGGTAGGCCGTGGCGATCTCCTGCACCTTCTGGGACCTCAGCCGGCTGAGCACAGGCTCCCCCCCTGTACCGCGAATGGGGCCGACACGAGCGCCGGCCCCATTCGCTCCCGTACGCGTTTACTTCTTGATGACCTCTTCGAACTTGGCCTGTACCCGATCCAGTTCGGACTTCGGATCCTTGCCGTTGAGGATCATGTTCTCCAGCGCCTTGCCGAACTCGTCGACGTAGGGCGCCTGGTTGGCCGTGTACTGGAAGGGCTGGGCGTACTTGACGCCGGCGATCAGGGCAGCGCGGTCATCCTTGCCCTCGAAGAAGGGATCGCTGGCCACGGCCGTGCGGGAGGGCAGCTCGAGGCCGAGCTGGACCATCTGCCGCTGCGCCTCGTCGCTGGTGAGGTAGTCGACCAGCTTGAAGGCCTCAGCCGGATGCTTGGAACTCTTGGACACGGCGTAGGCCACGGTGAAGACGAAGTTGGACTTGCCCGCGGGGCCCGCCGGCAGCTCGGCCACGCCGTACTCCACGTTCGGGTACTCGGCGAGGAACGGGATCATCCAGTGGCCCTCCAGGACCATGGCCGCCTTCTCCTGGGCGAAGGCGTCGCCCGCCCAGCCGGCGCCCAGGCCCGCCGGGGTGTCGGCCACCTTGTCCTTGGTGATCAGGCCGGTATAGAACTCGGCTGCCGCGACGGCCTCCGGGCTGTTGAAGTAAGCCTCGGTCTTCGCCTCGTTGAACAGCTGGCCGCCGGCCATGTAGATGAACGGCACGAAGCGGGCGTGGTCGGCGGAGAGCGACAGGCCCTTCACGTCGCCCTTGGTGAGCGCCCGGGCGGCCTCACGGAGCTCATCCCAGGTGGTGGGAACCGCGACGCCGGCCTCGTCCAGCATCTTCTTGTTGTAGAACAGGCCGAGGGTGCTGTAGCCCTTGGGCAGGCCGTAGGTCTTCCCATCCCACTGGAAGCCCTTCAGCAGCGACGGCTCGAACTCGGCCAGGTTCACGCCTTCCGCCTTGATGTACTCGTCGAGCGGGATGGCCAGACCCTTGTTGATCCAGTCAGGCGCCCAGAACACGTCCACGTAGAACACGTCGGCGATGGTATTGGCCACGGCGTCGGCCTGGATCTTCTTGTCGTAGTCAGCGTTGACGACCTCGTACTTGACGGTGAGTTGGGATACTTCTCGGAGAAGCCCTCCAACAGCTTGTTGACGATCTCGGTCTCGGCAGGCGAGGACGCCCAGCCGGTCAGCCGCAGCGTCACCTGCTCTGCGGGAGCGGGGGCCTGGGCGCTCGTGTCGGAGCTGGAACTGGAGCTGGAGCTGGTGCTGCTGCCGCCCGATTGCTGCTCAGGCCCAGAGGAGGGCTGCTTGGCCCCGCCGCAGGCGGAAAGCGCCAGAGCGGCCGTCAGCAGGACAGACAGGATTCCGAGCAATCTCTTCTTCATGCTCTCTCCCCCTGTGATGGTGGTAATTTAACCGTTTCAAGAGGAGCCCGCATAAAAGACCCGCGTACGCGGACCCTTGTGAACCGGTTAAATTCAGACAACAAGTCATTCGCCGTCCTGGTCGATCCTTCCTGCCGGCGCGGCACAGGTTAGGCAAAAAAAGTGCGCGCCACACCCGAAGAACCTCCCCCCCATGGCACGAAAGTCGGGCGCGGCCGGTTCACTCCGCCCCGCGTGCGGCGCTGGAGCCGCGCACGAGCAGCGTGGGCTGGATCAGCTCGCCATGGCTCCCGGTTTCCGGGTTGGCGACGACCTTCAGCAGCAGCTCCGCCACCTTGCGCCCGATGTCGTACACGGGCTGTCGGACGGTGGTCAGCGGCGGGTCCGTGTAAGCCGAGAGGGGCGTGCCGTCGAAGCCCACCAGGGCGACGTCGTCGGGCACCCGCAGCCCCCGCTCCTTGATGGCGCGCAGGGCGCCGGTGGCCATGATGTCCGACGCGGCCATGATGGCAGTCGGCGGCTCCGGCTGACCGAGCAGCGCGGCAGCGGCCGTGTAGCCGCTCTCCTCGGATAGGTCGCCCGCGTGCACCAGCGCGGGGTCGAAGGGCAGGTCGTGCAGATCCAGGGCCTCCCGGTACCCCGCCATCCGGAACTGGGCGAACATGTACTTGAGCGGGGCACTGATGAAGCCGATGCGCCTGTGGCCGAGGCCGACCAGGTGCTCGACGGCCATGCGCACCCCGGCCGCGTTGTCCACGTCGATCCAGTAGTCCACCGGCTGGTGACAGCGTCCGAACAGCACGAAGGGGATGGACCGCTTCTGGAGCCACTCCACCCGGGGATCCAGCGCCTGGGACTCGAGCACGACCACCCCGCCGAGGCGCCTGCGCAGGAGTTCGCGGGGGAGGTCGTCCGCGTTGTTGCCCGGGTGGAGCAGCAGAAGCCCGACGTGGTGCTCTGCGGTCACGTCCATCACGCCGCTGATCAACTCCAGCAGGAACGGGTCCGCGTGACGGGGAGCGGGCATCAGCAGCCCGACGATGTCCGCCTGCCGGCGCGCGAGGCCCTGTGCCCAGCTGTTCGGATGGTAGTCCAGCTCGCGGATGGATGCGAGCACCCTCTCCCGCGTCTCGGGCGAAACCCGCGGGTCGTTGTTCAGCACGTAGGAGACGGTGGCCACCGACACCCCCGCGTGACGTGCAACTTGCCTGATGGTGACAGCCAAGGCCTCACCCCCTGAGTCGTTTTTCCCCCGATACTTCACCATCCGGGCGCGCAGACCCTCCCGCCGCGCGGTCTAGTGCCGCCCCATCCAGCCGAGCACCGCCGGCACGGCGCCGCCCCGGAAGAAGCGCTCCAGCACCAGCGCCGCCGCGCCGACGGCTGCGGCATCATCCCCCAGGGCCACGGGGTGCACCGGCACCACAGCTCGCTGGTCCAGCGCATGCGCGGCGATGGCCCGGCGCAGCGGGGCCAGCAGGTGCTCGCCCGCCCGGGCCACGCCGCCGCCGATCAGCACCAGCTCCGGATCAAGGGTCTTGGCCAGATTGGCGATCGCCACCCCCACGTGCGTGCCGGCGTCGGCGAGGGCCTGCAGCGCCCGCGCGTCGCCGGCCTCCGCCGCCCGCGCCACGGCGGTGGCGCTCTCCATCCCCGCCCGCCGCGCGATGGCCGGCCCGGAGGCCACGGTCTCGAGGCAGCCCCGGCTGCCGCAGTGGCACAGGGGCCCGTTCAGGTCGACGGTGAAGTGGCCGATCTCGCCCGCCAGCGCCCGCCCGCCCCGAAAGAGGCTGCCGTCCAGGACGATGCCGGCGCCGATGCCCGTGCCGACCCGCACGCAGACGAAGTTCTGCACGCCCCGGCCCGCCCCGAACCAGAGCTCGCCCAGCGCCATGCAGCGCACGTCGTTGTCGGCCACGACCGGCAGCTCCAGCCGCTCTGCCAGCATGGCGGCGAACGGCACGTCCCGCCAGCCGAAGTGGGGGGCGAACCGCATGACGCCCCCGGCGTGGTCCACCAAGCCGTGGAGCGCCGCGCCCGCGCCGATCACCCGCCGGGGCCGCACCTCCGCCACGACGCGCTGCACTGCGGCCGCGATCCCGTCGGCCACCTCGCCCGGCTGCGCGCCGGACCGCACGGCGAACTCCGCCCGCCCGCGCACGGCCCCGCCCAGGTCCACCGCCAGCACCTGTGCGCGGGTAATGGAGAGCAGGACGCCGATCGCCACGCCCCATTCCGCGTTGAGGGAGAGCGGCACCGCACGGCGGCCGGCGGAGGCCGCGGGCAGGCCCTCCCCCTCCAGCAGCAGCCCGTCGGCCAGGAGCGCCGCCGTGATGGCCCCGACGGTGGGGGGCGTCAGGCCGGTGATCCGGGCGAGCTCGCTGCGGGCGAGGCTGCCGTGGCGGCGCAGGGCGTCGAGGATCTGGTACTGGTTCAGCTCCTTCAGCAGGCGCGCGTTGCCGGGCACGAACCGCCGCTCCACGTCACCACCTCCTCGGGAAAGCCGGTTCCGTCACAGCCGCTCCACCCGGATCTCCGCCGCCAGCCGCTCCACGTCGGCCGGGTGGACCTCCGCCACGCCCGGCGTCAGGGCGTTGGCGGTGCCGCAGGCCACGGCCAGTCGCAGCGCCCCCTCCGGCGCGTCGCCCCGCACCAGGGCGCAGGCCAGCCCGGCCACCGCTGAGTCGCCTGAACCGACACTGTTATCCGCCCGCACCTGCGGCGGCACGGCCCGCCAGGCGCCGCCCGAGCCCTCCGGCCCGACCAGGAGCGCCCCGTCTGCCCCCAGGGAGACCAGCACCCATTCCGGCCCGGCCTCCCGCATGCGGCGGGCCGCCGCCAGCACGTCGGCCTCCGCCGCGAGCGCCTGGCCCGCCCAGTCGGCCAGCTCGGCCCGGTTGGGCTTCACCAGGTATGGCCGGGCGGACAGGGCCTCGCGCAGGGGCTGCCCGCTGCTGTCCAGGATCACCCTGACCTGCCGGGTGCGGGCCCGCTCGATGAGGTAGCGGTAGATCCCCGCATCGACGCCAGGGGGCACGGAGCCCGAGATGACAACGAGGTCGGCCCCGCCCAGCAGGCGGTCGAAGCGCGCCTTGAAGCGGTCCGCGTCCTCGGGCCCCAGCTCCGGCCCCCGCTCCCGGAGCTCGGTGACGACGCCGCTCCCGGGGTCGGTGATGGCGAAGCAGGTCCGGCTCTCGCCGGCCACCTCCACGTACTCGGGCACCACGCCGCAGCGGCGGAGCTCGTCCTGGATGAACCGGCCGGCCGCGCCGCCGGCGAAGCCCGTCGCCACGGTGCGCCTGCCGAGGCGCGCCAGCACTCGGGCCACGTTGTTCCCCTTCCCGCCGGCCACGCGCCGCACCGCCGTCGCCACGTTGATCGCGCCGGCGGCAAAGCCGGGCACGGTGTAGGCCACGTCCACGGCCGCATTCAGGGTCACCGTCAGCACGTAGCGCTCCATCAGGCGACCACCAGCCCTTCCACCAGGGTTGCGGCGCCCACGACCGCGGCCTCGTCGCCCAGCTCGGCCGGCACCAGCTCCACGTGGTCCCGGATGGGCGACATCAGACGCTCCCGGGCCGCCCGGCGGGCGGGCTCCAGCAGCAGGTCGCCGGCGAGCGAGACCCCGCCGCCCACGATCACCGCCTCCGGGCCCAGCAGGTTGTAGTAGGCCGCGACGCCCAGCCCGAAGTCCGCGCCGATCTCCTCCCACAGCTGCTGTGCCAGCCGGTCCCCCGCCCGGGCCGCCTCGGCCAGGGTCCGGGCGGAGACCTCCTCCGCCGGCAGCGACCGCAGGACCGAGGGCTCACTCCGGTCCGCCAGGGCCTCCAGCGCCCGCCGGCGGATGGCCGGGCCCGAGCAGAGGGCCTCCAGGCAGCCGGTGGCCCCGCAGCCACAGCGGGGGCCGCCGTCCGCCCGGATGGGGATGTGGCCGAACTCGCCCGCGGTGCCGTAGGGGCCCCGGTACAGCTGCCGGTCGAAGACGATGCCGCCGCCGATGCCGGTGCCGATGGCCGTGAAAAGGAACGAGCGGTACCGGCGGCCGGCGCCGAAGTGGAGCTCGCCGAGTGCGCCCACCCGCACGTCGTTGTCCATCACCACCGGCAGGCCGAAGCGCTGCCGGAAGGGGGTCAGCACGTCGACGTTCCGCCAGCCTTCGAAATTGGGCGAGATGATGGAGATCCCGGCCTCCCGGTCCATGGTGCCGGTGATGCCGAGGCCGATGCCCAGCACCGGGCCGGGCGACCTGGCCAGGAGCTCGGCCACCATCTCCTGCATGGCCGCGAGGACCACAGTGGGCCCTTCACTGGCCGGCGTCGGCCGCCTGAGGATGGCCAGCTTGCGCCCCGCGCTGTCCACCACGGCGCCGGCGATCGAGGTGCCGCCCAGGTCGATGCCGATGGCCAGCCGCATCACTGGCCGACCTTCTTCTTGAACAGGTCGATGATCGCCACCGGGGTGGGGTCGACCCCCTTGGCGATGGCCATGTAGCAGGAGACGAAGTCGCCCAGCACCACCAGCGAGAGCATCCGGGCCAGCAGCGACTCGCCGCGGCTCTCCACCTCCACGCAGGCGCCGGCCCGCTCGGCCAGGATCTCGCGAGTGGCGGTCCAGCGCTTCACCATCTGCGCCGACTCGCCGGCCTGGTCCCGCAGCAGCACGAACGCCAGCTGCCGCATCAGCTCCGGCTGCATGTCCCAGCCCACCGCCTCGTCGTGGTGCAGGTGGGGAATGGTGTTCCAGAACGCCATGTACTTGGAGTTCTCGCCCAGCTGGTTCTTCCAGCGCCAGGCCACGGCGTCGAAGTGGTCGGCGAAGCCGTAGACCACCGGGATCCGGTCGGCGATCCGCTGCGTCACCTGCTTGGCCAGGTTCCGCTCCACCGGCGATTCGGGCCCGTACTCCCGGGCGAGCTCGGCCATCAGGGCGATGGACTCATCCAGGGCCTGCGACTGGTCGCCGCAGAGCCCCCAGCGCTCCAGCATGACCAGGATGGGCGCGAAGATGTAGCCGATGGCCACCCGCGGCATCAGGCCGCCGGGCACATCGAGGTACGGTGCCCCGAGCCGGGTGGCAGTCTCCTTCAGGCGGCCGCCGGCGCCCATGGCCACCAGCGTCGCCCCGGTGCGGGCGGCCTGTTCGAACGACGAGTTGATCTCCTCCGTCTTGCCGGAGTGGCTCACGGCGATGACCACGGAGTGTTCGTCCACGAAGCCGGGGCAGTTGTAGCCCTGCACCACGTGGATCGGGACCCTGCCCTCCCCGAACAGGTAGCTGCGCAGCAGGTTGCCGCTGGCGGCCGAGCCGCCGCCGGTGCCGAGGATGACGACCTCATGCGTGTCGGCGGGCAGGGGCGGCAGGTTGAACGCGCGGGCCAGTGCGATGCCCTCCCGGAACTGCTCCGGGTAACCCATCTGGAGTGCGAGCATGGAAAGGGTGTCGGCAGCCGTGATGGCAGCCGCGTCCTGCAGATCGATCCTGGCCATTCGGGTCTCCTCCTTCGCGATTTGCGTCCTGCAGACTGGTTACGCCTTGCCGTTTGCGCCCACCATGCGGATCTTGGCCCGCACGACCTCCTGCACCGCCTGCATGACGGGCGTCAGGAGCGCCCTGGGGTCGAACTCGTCGGGCCGGTCGGCCAAAGACTGACGCAGGGCCTGCGCCCACGCCCACTTGGCCTCGGTGGAGATGTTCACCTTGCGGATGCCCAGCTGGATGGCCCGCTGCACCTCCTCGTCGGGCACGCCGGACCCGCCGTGCAGCACCAGCGGCACGCCCGCGGCCTGCCGGATCGCGGCGATCCGGTCGTGGGCGAGCTTCGGCTCCCACCGGTAGAACCCGTGGACCGTGCCCACGGCGACGGCGAGGGCGTCCACCCCCGTCTCGGCGACGAACCGGGCGGCCTCCGCGGGGTCCGTCAGCGCGGCCTCAGCCTCCGAGACGGCGATCTCCTCCTCCTGGCCGGCCACCCGTCCCAACTCGGCCTCCACCGAGACGCCGCAGGCGTGTGCCAGCTCCACGACCTTGCGGGTCGCGGCGATGTTCTCCTCGAGGGGGAGGCGGGAGGCGTCGATCATCACGGACGTGAACCCGGCCTGGATCGCCCGCACGGCCACCGCGTAGGAGGCGCCGTGGTCCTGGTGGAGCACGACGGGCACAGGCGACACCCGCGCCAGGTGGCCGGCGAAGACCCGCACGTTGTCGTAGCCGCAGAACTTCAGGGTGCCCTCGGTGAACTGCAGAATGATGGGCGACCGCTCCTCCGCGGCCACCTGGAGCACCGCCGGCAGGACCTCCAGCGTGTGCACGTTGATCGCCGGAACAGCGTAGCCCCCGGCCTCGGCCTGGGCCAGAACCTCTCTCAGCGTCACGAGCGCCAAGGTGATCATCCTCTCTCCGGGCTGCGACCCATTAGTAAGTTAGTCTAATTAATTTGCTGCGACGAGGCGGATTCCTTCCGCCGTCCCCGTGCGGTGCGCGCACCAGTATCGCCGAGCCGCCCTGCCCGCAGCAGCCTGAGCCGCGGCCGGGGCAGGGCGGGCGAAAGCGCGTGGCTGGCCCAGCGGCGCCGAGCCGCCCTACCCGCAGCACGCTGGCGCATAAGCGTCTGGGCGGTGGCCTCGGGCAGGGCGAGCGAAGGCGCGTTGCTGGCGCCAGCGGCGCCGAGCCGCCCTGCCCGCAGCACGCTGGCGCATAAGCGTCTGGGCAGTGGCCTCGGGCAGGGCGAGCGAAGGCGCATTGCTGGCGCCAGCGGCGCCGAGCCGCCCCGCCCGAGAGCTGGCGCCAGCAGCACGCCGGGCGATTTTGGGGAAACTGCACTGTAGCACGAACCCCGAGGAGGTTGCCAATGCACAGGAAAGTTGTCGTCGCCCTGCTTCTCGCACTGGCCCTCGCCGCCGCCGGCCACCGGCCGGCACTCGCCGGGGGAGGCGCCGCGGCCGTACCCGACCATCCGTCCTCCCACGGCCGCCGCGGGGCACCCGCCGACCGGTACACCGACCCCTTCGCCTACTGCGCGGCGGTGGGCACCGTCGACCAGCCGGACGGGCGGTGGGCCGGTCCCCCGGTGCCGGATGCGGTGGTCGAGGGGCTGATCCGCGCCGCCGGAATCCCGGCGGACACGTCCCGGGAGCAGCTCGCCCGCACGACCTTCTGGCGCTGCATGGGGGGCAGGGTCTACGCCTGCTTCGTGGGTGCAAACCTGCCCTGCCAGGCGAAGGCCGACACCCGCCGGACCCCCTCCCCCGCCATGCGGCAGTACTGCCGGCAGAACCCCGGCGCCGACGCGATCCCGGCCGTGGTCACCGGGAGGGAGACGGTCTACGCCTGGCGCTGCACCGGCAAACGGCCCACGATCGTACGCCAGGTCGCCTACCCCGACGCCCGGGGCTTCCTGCGGAACATCTGGTACGAGATCCGGCCCGGGCAGCGCGGCTGACGCGTCAGGCACCGGCCAGCCCCCGCTGCGCCGGTGCCTCATCGTCTTGTGATCCCTATTGTCCGCCGCCCGGCTTGCCCTGCCTCCGGGCGACCTCCCGCCGCACCACCGGCGCCACCTGCGTGCCGAAGAGCTCGATCGCCCGCAGGACCCGGTCGTGGGGCAGGCTGCCGACGGTCAGCTGCAGCAGGAACCGCTGGTGGCCGAAGATCTCGTGCTGGAAGAGGATCTTCTCCGCCACCTCCTGCGGGCTGCCGACGAAGTCCGCACCCCTCAGGCTGCGCGCCTGCTCGAACTGGGCGCGGGTCATCGGCGGCCAGCCCCGCTCCCGGCCGAGCTGGTCCATCACGGCCTTGAAGGCCGGGAAGGCGAGGTCGGCGGCGTCCTGCGACCGGTCGGCGATGAAGCCGTGGGAGTTGATGCTCAGTGCCGGAGGCACGTGCCCGTTGGCCTCCGCAGCCCTGCGGTGCAGCTCGGCCAGCGGCTTGAACCGCTCCGGAAGCCCGCCGATGATCGCCAGGGCCATCGGCAGGCCAAGCGCCCCGGCCCTGACGGCGGAGTACTGCGTCCCGCCCACGGCCACCCAGATCGGCAGCCGCTCCTGCACCGGGCGCGGATAGACGCCCTGCCCCTGCAGGCTCGGCCGGAACTGGCCCTCCCACGTCACCCGCTCCGACTCCCGCAGCCTGAGCAGCAGGTCCAGCTTCTCGGCGAAGAGGGCGTCGTAGTGGTCCAGGTCGTAGCCGAAGAGCGGGAACGACTCGATGAAGGAGCCCCGCCCCACCATGATCTCGGCCCGGCCGCCGGAGAGGAGGTCAACCGTGGCGAACTGCTGGAAGACCCGGACCGGGTCGTCGGAGCTGAGCACCGTGACCGCGCTGGTGAGGCGGATCCGCTTCGTCCTGAGCGCTGCCGCGGCCAGGATCGTAGCCGGCGACGAGGCCACGTACTCGGGCCGGTGGTGCTCGCCGATGCCGAACACGTCGAGCCCCACCTGATCGGCCAGCTCGATCTCCTCCATCAGGTTGCGCATCCGCTCCTCGGGGCTGATGCGCACGCCGGTTACCGGGTCGGGCGTCGTCTCCACGAAGGTGTAGATTCCCAGTTCCAAGCCCTCATCCCCTGTCCATGCCCCGTCTGCCCGGTCAGGGCGCCACAGCCACCTGCTTCGCCACGAAGTCCTCCACCTGCTTCACCGTCTTGGCGTCCCGGCTGTAGAGCCTGTCGGCCAGCTCGCCGTTCCGGAAGACCAGGAGCGACGGGATGCCCCGCACGTCGAAGCGCTCGGCCAGGTCGGGGCTGACCTCGGTATCGACCACGGCGAAGGCGAACTGCGGAAAGCGCTCGGGGAACGCCGCGTAGGCGTCCTTGATCCGCCTGCAGTCGGGGCACCAGTCGGCGGTGAAGTTGACGATCAGGTTCGCGTGCTCGCGGAGGGCCGCATCGAAGGAGTCCCAGGTCAGTCTCTGCATGGGTATGTACCTCCTGCACCCGTAGTATGACCGGCCACGGGGATGTTGTCCTGCTCTAGAGACGCATGCATACCCCGGTGCGGTATGGGTGTCTGCACACGCAGGAAACGGGAAGGGGAGGGCGAACAGTTGGGCTGGTGATGACATTGACCATTCTGCTGGAGATCTCCGACCTCCACCACCCGCACGGACTGCACGGCATCTCGCTGACCCTGGCAGCCGGCGAGGCGGTGGCCCTGGTAGGCAGCCAGGGAAACGGGAAGGCGCCCCTGCTTCAGCTGCTCACAGGCGTCGGGCGCCCCTCCCGCGGGCACCTCCGCATATGCGGGCATGCGCCGGGCTCCCCCGCGGCGTCAGCCCGGCTGGGCGTGGCCGGACCTGCATGGGGGCTCAACCCGGCGCACACCGTGTCTGAGACGCTGGCGTTGTATGCGAGCCTCTGGTCGCTGCCCCCGGAGAGGGCCGCTGAAGCGGTTGCCAGCCTGGAGCTGACCGCGCTGCGGAACCGCCTTGTGGCCGACCTGACGCCCGGTGAGGCTGCGCGGCTCCGCCTGGCCCGTGCCCTGCTCCACGATCCGGCGCTGCTCGTTCTCGATGAACCGATGGGCGACGTCGATCTGGAGAGTGCGGAGATCATCGAGGGCGCCATCAGCGCCGCTGCCGATCGGGGAATGGGTGTGCTGATCACCACCTTCGGGCACCCGCGCACGCTTCGCCTGGCCAGCCGCATCCACTACCTCGAGAACGGGCGGTTCGTGGAGCCCCAGCCCATGGCGCACGCCGAGCCCGGCGAGCCTGGCTCCCGGCCCGGCGCGCCCGGATCGCCAACTGCGGACGCCCGACACGCGCAGCCACGGGTGGAACAGATCGCGGCCCGGAGGGACGAGCGCGTGATGCTCTTCTCGCCGGACGAGATCCTGTACGCCTACGCCCAGGAGAAGAGCGTCTACCTGCACACCCGCGAGGGGGATTGGACGGCCTCCTTCACGCTGTCCGAGCTGGAAGAGCGGCTGGCCGTCCACGGCTTCTACCGGGCCCACCGGGGTTACCTGGTCAACCTCGCTCACGTGCGTGAGATCGCCGCCTGGACCCGCAGCAGCTTTTCACTGCGCCTGAAGGACGGGTCCGAGGTTCCGCTCAGCAAGCATCGGGTCGCGGAGTTGAAGGCTCTGCTGCGCTGGTGAGGGGATTCGGACGGCACCCGCCCGTCTGACGGCGGACCCAGTCGGGCTCTCCGACGCACCACTCGTCCTCACGCACGCACCAGTCGTCGTCGCCCTGCCCCCGCCGTCGCTGAAAGGATGAAGCACCAAGGCCCCCATGGGAGAATGGGGCCGAGGTGAGTGACCGTGATCCTGCTCAGTGGCGTAACCAAGTGCTACGGCTCCATCACCGCGCTCGCAGACCTGAACCTGGAAATTCGCGCAGGCGAGACCTTCGGACTGCTGGGCCCCAACGGCGCCGGGAAGACCACGACCCTGCGGCTGGTCGCCGGGCTGGCCCGGCCCACCCGCGGGCGGGTGCGCGTGGCAGGGCTCGACCCATGGCAGAACGCCCAGACCATTCGCCGGCAGATGGGGGTGGTGTTGGACGGCGGGCTGCTCTACGACGGGCTGACCGTTCTGGAGAACCTCCTCCTCTTCGCCGGGCTGTTTGGCGCTCCGCCCAGCGCGGCCCGCGAGGCGCTGGAACAGATGGGCGTGGCCGACCTGCAGGACCGGCTCGCCGGCCAGCTCTCCAAGGGCCAGCGGCAGCGGGTGGCCCTGGCCCGGGCCGTTCTGCACGGCCCCCGCCTCCTCTACCTGGACGAGCCCACCTCGGGCCTCGATCCGATGGCTGCGGACGAACTGCACGGGCTCATCCGCCACCTCCGCAGCAAGGGGGTCACCATCCTCCTGAGCAGCCACGACATGGCCGAGGTGGAGGCGCTCTGCGACCGGGTCTGCCTCCTCAGCCGGGGCCGCATGCTCGCCTGTGAGACGCCGGCCAGGCTTAAGGAGCAGCACGGCCCTTCTCTGACCGATGCATTCATCCAGTTGACAAGGGGGGCACGGTGATGCGGTTCTTCAGCTTGGTGCGGGGCGAGTTCTGGGCGCTGAAGCGAAACAGGCGCCTGGCCGTGTTCATCCTGGTCATGCTGGGCATGGCGGCCGTGTATGCCCTCGACGCGCAGGACAGCGCCACCTTCCTCCCGGTCGTGCTGGTCGTCGCCATCTACAGCAGCGTCTGGCAGATGACGGTCACCTCCCTGGTGGAGGAGAAGGAGCGCCGGACCCTGGAGGCGCTGCTGGTTACCCCGGCCCGGCCGCTGGAGATCATCGGTGCGAAGGCCGCAGTCGGGGTCCTCCTTGCCGCGCTCATGTCCGCGCTGATCCTCCTGGTCTTCCGGCAGCCGCCGCAGTCACCGCTGGTTCTCCTGTCCGGATTGGCGCTGGCCATCGGCTTCGCCACAGCCTCCGGCGCCCTCATCGGCATCGTCGCCCGCGACATGAAGACCTCGTCGCTCTACCGGACGCCGCTGCTGGCCGTGCTGGTGGGCGGAACCATCATCCCCTGGCACGAGTCCGGCTGGGCCATCGCCGAGGTCATGCGCTGGCTGCCCGCCCGACCGGTTCAGGAGCTGATCTGGGGCGGCTGGACGGGGGCACCGGTGCCGCTGGCGCAGGACGCGGCCGTCATGCTGGCCTACACCGTGCTCCTGCTGGCGGTCGGGGCCCGGATTCTCAGACAGCAGGCCACCAGCCGCTGAGGACCTCTTCCGAAAGGGTGATGATCCGTGCTCCACGTCGTCTACGATCCCGCTGATCCCACGGCCTGGTACCCCAACTTCCTGTCGGGTCTCCGGAAGGGGCTGGACGAGGCCGGGGTGCCGTACGAGTTCCGGACCCGCATGCCCGAGCACCCCCGCGGCCCGGTCTTCTTCACCCGCTACACCGTGCAGAAGCAGCTGCTGGAGGCCCCGGAGCCCCCGGAGCACGTGATCGTCCACGAGCACGACATCTGGAACCCCTTCACCAACGCCTACGACCCCGCCGACCTGTGGATCTACAGCCACCCGTCGCTCGCCGCGATCTTCGTCACCAACCCCTCCATGGTGCCCTGGGGCGAGCGCTACCTGCCCGCCGGCTCGCGGGCCCGGGTAGTCGCCGCCGGCTTCCCCTACGACCACACCCTGATCAACCGGGTGATCGCCGAACTGCGTCCCGGCCCCGACCGGGAGCGGCTGGTGGTCTTCCCCGGGCGGCTCAACGAGTTCTACCAGCCCTACCTCTCGGTGCGGATGGCCTTCGAGCTGATGGACCGGGGGTACCGGGTCTTCATCGCCTCGCCCATCGACCCGCTCTCCTACTACCCGGTGGACCTCTGGCGGCAGATGGGCATCGAGGTGGGACGGCTGCCCCACGAGGAGTACTACCGGCTGCTGACCCGGGCCCAGGCCGCCATCTCCACCACCACGGGCGGCAGCCTCACCCTGGCCCTCTACGAGGCGCACCTGCTGGGGGCCACGCCCATCGCACCGGAGGGGCGCCCGGACCTGCCCCCCTGGACGGAGGTCTACCACCCCCGCTACGACGCCCTGAACCCCCGGCAGGCCATCGAGATGGTCGAACAGCGCACCCCGGTTGCGGTGGACCGCCGCTGGTTCGACATCGGCCACTACGTCGAGCACCTGCTGGCCGTGGTCGGACCATGGCTCTAGAAAAAACGGGTCGGGCTGCCCCGCAGTCAATCCCACGACGACTGCGGAACAGCCCGACCTTTCGCTCATGCTGTTGAACGTTACTCGCGGCGCCCCAGCTGGCTGTCGAGGAAGAGCAGGGCGCTCTTACTCTCGCCGGCCATGCGGAGCTTCTGGAGGATCTCGTCGGCGCTCTTCTCCTCCTCCACCTGCTCCTCGATGAACCACTGGAGCAGCGGCAGGGAGGCGTAGTCCTTCTCCTCCACCGCCAGGGCGTAGAGCTTGTGGATCGAGGCGGTCACCTTCTGCTCGTGCGCCAGCACGGTCTCGAAGACGGCCAGCGGCGAGGCGTAGTCGCAGACAGGCTCGGGGATCGCCTGCAGCGCCACCCGGCCGCCGCGGTCGTTCACGTGGCCGTAGATCTTCATCGCGTGCTCCAGCTCTTCCTTCGCCTGCAGCTCCAACCAGTGCGCCATGCCCGGGAAACTGGCCGACTCGCAGTACGCCGCCATGCCGAGGTAGGTATAGGCGGAGCTGAGTTCAAGCTTGATCTGCTCGTTCAGTGCCGCTTCCATGGCCTTGTTCACTGAAATCGCCTCCTTGGTCGGACCGGGTTGATGGTCCGTCGTTCTACAGTTTCCCCGTTGGTCGGCAACCCTCCTGCCCGATCGAAGGAAACTTCTTCATGCATTCACTCCTCGTCCGGCGCTGCATCCAGCAAGGCGTGGCCGGTGAGGAAGAGGCCGATCAGCCCGGCGGCACCGGGCAGTACACCCCAGAGCAGGTGCGGCGCGGTCCGGATGAGGGGCAGCGCGTCGCCGGCCAGGCGGCCCAGCGACTCCAGGGGCGCCCCGAGGCCGAAGCCGAGGAAGCTCAGGGTGAACTCGGTCAGCAGGATCTGGGCGAGGGTGAGGGTCAGGAGCCCCAGCAGGGCAGGCCACTGCTGCCGGGGCGCGGCGCCGAACCTGCGGAACGCCCAGGCGGCCGCCGGGACGGAGGCCAGGCCCAGGGCGAGCATGAAGGCGAAGATGCTTGAACGCGGGGTCAGCGCGCCGGTCAGCAGTCCGGGCAGGGTCATCCCGGCCAGCAGCGGTCCGAGCAGCCCGGGAACGGCTACCCGCGGCGCGAGCAGCGTGCGGCCCCGCTTCCCCGCCGCCAGCCCGATCCCGGCCACCACGGCCCCGCCGAGGGCGGCGACGGCCAAGGCCCCGCCGGCGACGGCAAGCGAGGTGCGTGCGGCTTCCCCGATGCGGGAGAGCAGGTCGCGGCCCAGCTGGTCCGTCCCCAGGACGAGCCCCTCGCTGCCCGGCGGCAGCAGCCGGGCCTGCAGGTTCGCGGGCGCGACCCCGGGTGCGCCGCCCGGCAGCGCAGCCGCAAACAGCACCAGCACGAGCAGGACGCCAACGGCCAGCCAGCCCCGGGACGGCCGGCCTGCGGCCCGCCGGGTCCCGGCCGCCGTCACCAGCAGGTCGCCCGCCAGGTGGCCCGCGAGGCCGCAGCCGACCAGCGCCCACAGGCCGGCCTGGAGCACGGGGAAGTCCCGGTTTGCAGAAGCCCCTGCCACCTGGCCCAAGAGGCCGGCGCCGGGGCCGCGCGCCACGAACCAGGCTGCCATCGTGAGCACCAGGATGTTGCCCGTCTGCTGCAGGATGCGGCCCAGCACGGCCGCAAGCGCGCGCGCCGGCGACAGGGGAAGGCCGTCCTCGCGGGCGCCGGCCAGGCCATCGCGGACAGCCCTGGCGAGCCAGCCGACCAGCACCACCGTCAGGGCCCCATTGGCCGCCGCCGAGAGCGAAACGCCGCCCAGGGGGCCCGACATCACCAGCCAGACACCCAGGATGCCGGCCGCGTAGGCCGGAACCCCCATAAGGGCCACCGCAGGCGCCTGCAGCACCCGGTCGACAGGGCTTTCCGGCCGCAGGCCGGCGGGAACGCCCAGCAGCAACGCGGCGGGCAGCGCGTACAGCACCGCAGCGGCCGCATTCCCCAGGGTGGCCGCCAGGGCGGGCCGAAGCACCACGAGTACGGGCTGCCCGGTCTTGAGGGAGACGCCGCCGGCCGGGAGATCGCCGGGTACGCCCACCCGCAGGAGCCAGAGCAGCAGGGCAGCGGCGAGCAGGCCGAGGCAGAACCGGGAAAACCGCTCAGCGTAAGTTGATCGCATGGAACTCCTCCCTCCGCTCCACCGGGGTGAAAAAAGGGCTCTGTGTACACGACTCCGCAAACACGAAAAAAGGTTGGGAGAGTTTGCTCCCAACCTTAATGTCGGCATGTCTAAACATAATCCTGATGCCCTGCTCAGGGCGCCCGGCGTCCAGCCGTCCGGGCCAGCCTGTGGCCGGCCCAGACAGCGGACAGCCCCAGAGCCAGGCTCAGGCCCACGTTGACCGCGGCGAAACCCCAGCGGCCGGCCTCCAGGAGAACCACCGTCTCCACCGACCAGGTGGAAAAGGTGGTGAACGAGCCGACGAAACCTGCGGTCACAGGCAGCCGCCATTGCTCCGGCAGACGCCCCCGCTCGATGCCGTACCCGACCACGAAGCCGAGCAGCATGGAGCCGAGGAGGTTGATGATCAGCGTGGGCAGGGGAAAGGCGGAGGGCAGGCGCGTCGCCAGCCAGTTGCCGAGCACGTAGCGGGCCAAGGCGCCCTGGGCGCCTGCCGCAGCAACGCCGACCACGGAGAGCCTGCTCATCGCCCCCACCCCAGGGCCAGGCCCGCCCACGCAGCCATGAGTCACAACCCGGTGCTCAGCGCGCTGTTCATCATGGCAGATCTGCGGTCACCCCTCCGCAGGGCCTGGTACAGGTCCAGCTGCCAGGTGGAGAACGTCGTAAACGCGCCGAGAAAGCCCGCCCCGAGCACGGCCTTGACGTCAGGCGCGAGAGAGCCGGGGCCCGAAGCAAGCCCGGTGAGCAGCCCGAGCAGAAACGAGCCGGTGACGTTGACGGCGAGGGTGCCCCAGGGAAGATCCCGACGGCCGTGCCGGCCATCGATCCATCTGCCGACAAGAAGGCGGGCGACCGCACCAGCGGCGCCCGCCGCGCCTATCCACACCCAGTTCACCACAGGGCCTCCTGCATCACCGCGGGAACTTGCCCCGCACGTAGGGCGCAGGCCACTCCATCTCTTGACCCAGCCGGTGGGCGGCCGCCAGCGGGAAGTACGGGTTGCGCAGCAGCTCCCGGCCCAGCAGCACCACGTCCGCCTGCCCGCTGCGGAGGATGGCGTCGGCCTGCTCCGGCACCGTGATCAGCCCTACCGCACCGGTGGGGATGCCGGCCTCCCGCCGGATGCGCTCGGCGAAGGCCACCTGGTAGCCCGGGCCGATGGCGGGGATCCGCTGCCGGGGCGAGTTGCCGCCCGTGGAGACGTCCACCAGGTCCACGCCCCACTCCTTCATCCAGCGGGCCAGCTCCACCGACTCGGCGATGTCCCAGCCCCCCTCCACCCAGTCCGTGGCGGAGATGCGGACCCAGACCGGCCGGTCGGCGGGGAAGGCCGCGCGCACGGCCTCGAACACCCGCTTCAGGAGGCGGGCGCGGTTCTCCAGCGTCCCGCCGTACTCGTCGGTCCGCCGGTTGGTCAGCGGCGAGAGGGTTTCGTGCAGCAGGTAGCCGTGAGCGGCGTGGATCTCTACTGAATCGCAGCCCAGCTCTCCCGCCCGCCGGGCCGCTGCGCCGAAGGCGGCAACCACCCGGTCGATGCCGGCGCGGTCCAGCTCCTGCGGCGTCACCCAGTCCTCGTCGAAGGGGACTGCGCTGGGCGCCACGGCCGGTTCCGGCCCCCTGCCCTTGTGGAAGGTCCAGGCCTTCCGGCCGGCGTGGGCCAGCTGGATGGAGAAGGCGGCGCCCCGCTCGTGCACGAAGCGGGCGATACGGGCCAGGGCCTCGGCCTGCGCGTCGTTCCAGATGCCGAGGTCGCCCTCGGAGATGCGGCCCCGGGGCTCCACGGCGGTGGCCTCCGTGATGATGAGGCCGACCCCGCCCATCGCACGGGTGCCGTAGTGGACGAGGTGCCAGTCGGTCGCCACCCCGTCCGTCCCGGCGACGTACATGCACATCGGCGACATGACGATGCGGTTGCGCAGCGTGAGCGACCGCTGGCTCAGCGGCTCGAACAGGTGGGGCATCAGCACGACCTCCTTTAGCTGCTCCGGGGCGGATACTCCCTCAGGGGTATGACGACCGGCGCCTGCCCACAGGTGCGCCGGATCCTCTCTAGAGCACCGCTCCCAGTATGAGCGCGGCGATGGAGAAGTAGACGAGCATCGAGGTCGTGTCGGTGATGGTGGCGATGAACGGGCCCGAGGCCACCGCCGGGTCGAGCCCGAGGCGCTGGATGATCACCGGCACCAGCGATCCCGCGGCCTTGGCCAGCATGAGGTTGATCGCGATCGACAGCCCGACGATCAGGCCGATCCAGGGCGAGTGGTTCCACACCATGGCCGTGACGCCCAGCACCAGCCCGCAGATCGCGCCGATCACGATGCCGATGCGGGCCTCGCGCCAGACGACCCGGCCGACCTGGTCCCGCTCCATCTCCCCGGTGGCCAGGCCGCGCACCACCACCGTGAGCGCCTGGGTCGCGGCGTTGCCCGCCCCGCCGGCCATGGTGGTGATGAAGATCGCCAGCGCCGTCACCCGGTCCATCAGCGGTGTGAAGCCCTCGATCACCTTGCCCGAGACCAGGCTGAGGAAGAGCAGCCCGAGGAGCCAGGGCAGGCGCGCCCGGATCGCCGGCCAGATGGGGCCCTCCAGGTCCAGCTGCTGTTCGGCGTCCGACACGCCGCCGGCGCGGAAGATGTCCTCGGTGGCCTCCTCCTCCAGCACGTCGATGACGTCGTCGACCGTGACGATGCCCCGCAGGACATCCTGGTCGTCCACGACGGGAACGGCCAGCAGGTTGTACTTCTGCACCGTCCGGGCGACCTCTTCCTGGTCGTCGTTCACGTGCACCGAGACCACGTTGGTGCGCATGATGCTCCGGATCTCGGCGTCGGGCTGCGCCACGATCAGCTCCCGCAGCGAGAGCACCCCGACCAGCCGCCCCTGCTCGTCGACCACGTACACGTAGTACGCCGTCTCCGCAGAGGGGGCCGCCCGCCGCAGCTCGTCGATGGCGTCCGCCGCTGTGCGCTGGGCGCCGATGGCCACGAACTCGGTGGTCATGATGCCGCCGGCCGTGTCCTCGGGGAAGGTCATCAGCTCCCGGACGTCCGTGGCGTCCTCCTGAGTCATCAGCTGCAGGAGGGACCCGGCGTCCTCGGGCTCCAGCTCGGCGAAGAGGTCGGCGGCGTCGTCGGCCGACATCTCATCCAGGATCGCCTTGGCCTTCTCCGGGGGCAGCGCGGTCACGATGGCCGCCTGCTCCTCCAGCTCCAGCTCGGCGATGGCCTCGGCCGCCGTCGGGCCGGACATGAGCTGTACCACGGCCGCCCGCTGCTCGTCCTCCAGTTCCTCCAGCAGCTCGGCGAGGTCCGCAGGGTGGAGTTCATCGAGCAGCGTGCGGAGTTCGTCTTCGCGGTGCTGCTGCAACATGACGATGGTCTGGTCCAGGATGCCGATCAGTTCCTGGTTCACTGGCCTCGCCTCCCTTTCGTCGGTGGTGGGCCGCCTCCCCGGAAAAGAGAAGACGGCCATGCGGAGGCCCGCACAGCCGTGGTGAATCGCAGGAACAGCCACCCGAGGCGAAGCCTACCGTCGACGCGCGACAGTAAGCCTCACCTTGTGCGACGGTTCGCGGCGGTGGGCTGTGAACACGGAGGGGCCTCCTACAGGGTTCCGCAAACTGCACGATTCCAGACTTGGCCCGGCGTCCATATCCAGCACCACCTCCTCCATCGCGCCACCAGGAAAGGCGCCCCATGCGCAGGGCGCCTCTTGATCGAAACGTCCTCCTGTATTGTAAACACGTGGACGGGCGGATGCAACCACTCAGCACAACAGTTTCCCTATGAAGTCTTTTACTGCCACGCGGGTCTCCTCCCGGTAGAGCAGTTCCGGGTGGCCCGCCCGGGGCACCAGCCGGAAGCTGCCACCGGGCGCCAGCCGGGCCAGCTCCCGCCCCTGTTCCAGCGGCACCATCTGGTCCCTGTCGCCCTGCACCACCAGGAGGGGGATGGGCAGGGCGGCCAGCGCCGCTGAGTCGAAGCCAGGCCAGGTGGCCAGCAGTTCGCCCAGCGCGGCCGCCAGCGACTCCCAGGGGGTGGCGACGTGCTTCTCCGCCAGCTGCCGCGCCCAGAGCGGCGAGCGCTGCCGGATGGATTCCGGGGCGAAGGTGGCCCTGGCGCCGGCGGCGGGGCGGATGCGGGAGGCCAGCACCGCCAGCCCCGCTGCCCGGCCCCGCAGACCCAGCTCGATCCCGACGATGCCGCCCAGGCTGTAACCCACCACCAGGGGCGCGCCGAGCCCGAGCCGGTCGATCAGCGTCTCGACAGCATCCGCCATCCCGCCGATGGACAGGGCCTTCAACCCGCCGCCGGGCAGTTCGGAGCGCCCGTGGCCAGGCAGGTCCGGCCGCACGAGCCGCACGCCCAGGGGCTCCAGCACCTCCACCAGGGGTGCCATCGACTCGTGGGTCTGCAGGGCGGCGTGCAGCAGCAGGACCGGCCGGGCGGCGGCCGGTCCGGACTCGGCGTAGAACAGGGGGCCGCCGTTCGGTGCGGCAATCAGGGGCATGGGCTTCCGCTCCTTCAGCGTGTGCTCATCACCCCTTTAGTCTCCCGGAATGTCCGTTCAGCAACCGTTACCCCGCGGCGCGCTTGGCCACGGTGAAGTTGTCCTCGAGCAGCAGCCAGTTCTGCGGGAACGCCAGGCCCAGCTTCCAGTAGCTGATGCCCCGCAGGCCCATCTCCCGCAGCAGGTCGAACTTGGCCTGGATGGAGCGGGCGTCCTCGAACCAGACCTCGTGGGTGCGGCCCTGCTCGTCGACGTACCGGTAGAACGGCGCCTGGGCCCTGGGGTCGAACTCGATGGCCACGCCGCGCTGCGCGGCCTGGCGGATGGCCTGCTGCGGGCTGATGGCCCGGGCGAACTCGCCCCCGGGCCGGTAGGGCAGGGTCCAATCGTAGCCGTAGAGGTTCTGCCCCATCATGATCTTCTCGCGCGGGATCTGGGTGACGGCGAAGTCCAGCACCCGGCGCACCTGGTCGATGGGCGACACGGCCATGGGCGGGCCGCCGCTGTAGCCCCACTCGTAGGTCATCAGCACGACGAAGTCTACGGTCCGGCCGTGAAAGGCGTAGTCGTGCGCCTCGTACCACTGGCCCACCTGCGTGGCGCTCTGCTTCGGCGCCAGGGCGGTGGAGATGAGCGCCCCCTCGGCGTGGATGAGGTCGGCGGCGCGCTGCAGGAACCGGTTGTACGCCTCCCGGTCCTGCGGCCGCAGGAACTCGAAATCGAAGTGGACGTCCCGGAAGCCCATCTCGCGGATGAGCCGCCGGATGTCCTGCAGCAGCCGGTCCTGGACCGCCTGGTCGTTGAGGATCGCCTGGCCCAGCTCGGCGCTGAAGCCCCCCTCCTCCAGGTTGGTCACGACCAGCATCGGCACGGCGCCGCCCTCCCGGGCGATCTCCAGCAGGCCGTCGAGCGGCGGCGCCTGGAGCGTGCCGTCCCGCTGCACCCGGTAGCTGAAGGGGGCGAGGTAGGTGAGGTGGGGCACAGCCTCCCGGGACGCCGCGATCAGGTTGGCGCTCACGCTCTCGCCGAAGGGCTCCACGTAGGCGTTGGCCTCCTTGCGGGGACGGGGGCCCGGGGGTATGTACAGCCTGAGGCCTACGGGAAGGGGGGCGTTGAGGGGGATGCCGTTGATCCGGGCCAGCTCGGCGGGTGCCACGCCGAAGCGCTGGCCGATGGACCAGAGGGAGTCGCCGGGCTGGACCCAGTAGTACCGGCCGGTGATGGGGATGACGAGGGCCTGCCCGACCACCAGGTAGGGCAGGTCGCGCAGCTGGTTGGCCTCGATGATGGTCTCGGGCGTCACGCTGTAGGTGCGGGCGATGCTGTAGAGCGACTGCCCCGGTTCGACCACGTGAATCTGCATCGCGCTCAGCCTCCCATGGGGCATTCCAGATAGGATCATGGTATGCCGGGAAGGAGCGCGGGGAACCGGCGTAACCAGCCGGCCGACCGCTTCGTTCGTAAAGGTGAAGGCAACCTGGGAGGACGCTGACATGCGCATGAAACAGCTCGTTGTGTTGGCGCTGCTGGCAGCGCTGGCGGCCAGCTGCACGCCGGGCAGAGACGGACAGGCCGTTCCGGACGGCACCGGTACAGGGGCAAGCCAGAAGGACGCCGCCGACGCCCCGTCGCCACAGAACCGGAAAGCCGGAACAGCAGAGGAGAAGGCGCCGGCCGGACCTGGCGCCGGGTTTGGGGTCGCGCGCTCCCCGGAGGCGGTCGAGCACATCGTGTACAACTCCACCATGGAGATTCCGGGACCCGGGTATTACGCGGTGGACCTCACGACGGGCAGGGTGGAGACCTGGCGGCTGAAGGACCAGGGCCGCGTCATCCGCTGCCTGCCCGGCGGCACCCGGCTGGCCATCGCCGACCTGTTCAATGCGCCGGAGAAGCTGAACCGGGCGTGGATCTGCGACGACCAGCACTGCTGGGCGTGGGTCCGCACGGAGGAAGGCGAGACCGGGTGGGTCTCGCTCTCGACGGGCAGCGTTGTGTGGGCGCACTGAGAGAAGCGGACCCGGGAGCAATGGCTCCCGGGTCCTCAGCTTTACTCCTCCCGGTACCCCAGGCTCCGGAGCACGGACTCCTTGTTCCGCCAGTCCTCCTTCACCTTCACAAACAGCTCCAGGAAGATCTTCGAGCCCAGCATCTCCTCGATGTCCTGCCGCGCCCGGGCGCCGATCTCCCTCAGCATCGCCCCGCGCTTGCCGATGATGATCCCCTTCTGGCTGTCGCGCTCCACGTAGATCGAGGCGCCCACATAGACGGTGCCGGACTCCCGGCGCTGGAGCTGCTCCACCTCCACCGCCACCGAGTGGGGAACCTCCTCCCGGGTGAGCTGGAGGATCTTCTCGCGGATGAACTCGGCGATCACGAACCGCTCGGGCTGGTCCGTCACCATGCCCTCGGGGTAGTACTGCGGCCCCTCCTCCATCTGCTCGACGATCAGGTCCAGCAGCCGGTCGACGTTCTTGTGCTCCAGGGCCGACACCGGCACGATGTCCAGCCACTCGATGGGCTTGGAGCCGGGCCTGGGCTCCGGGTGGCGGACGGCCGGGTCGCCCAGCGCCTTGTAGGCGTCGAGCACGGCGTACCAGTCGCCCCGCTTCACCTTGTCCATCTTGTTGACCACGAGGATCGTCTTCCGGCCGGAGTTGGCCACCACCTCGGCCACGTAGCGGTCGCCCTCGCCCGGCTCGGGCACGGAGCCGTCCACGACGAAGAGCACCACGTCCACCTCGGGGATGGTGCCGATGGCCACCCGGTTCATGTACTCCCCGAGCTTGTGGTGCGGCTTGTGGATGCCCGGGGTGTCCAGGAAGACCACCTGCGCCCCCGGGCGGTTGTAGACGCCCAGGATGCGGTTGCGGGTCGTCTGCGGCTTGTCAGACATGATGGCCAGCTTGGCCTCGATGAAGGCGTTCAGCAGGGTGGACTTGCCGACGTTGGGCCGGCCCACGATGGAGCAGAAGCCGGAGCGGAACGGTTCCTGGCTCATGCGTCGCCCTCCCTGGTGGCCGGCACGTCGCCGGGCGTGAACGCCCCCGGCAGCAGCTCCCGCACGGAGGTGACCACCGTGTCGCCCTTCATGTTGGTCAGGATCACCCGGGCGTCGGGCCCGAACTCGCTCATCACCTGCCGGCAGGCGCCGCAGGGGCTGCAGGGGCCCTCGGTGTCACCGACGACGGCGATCGCGGTGAAGCGGCGGCGCCCGTCGCTGACCATCTTGAAGATCGCCGTCCGCTCGGCGCAGTTCGTCAGCCCGAAGCTGGCGTTCTCGATGTTGCAGCCGGTGTACAGCCTGCCGTCTTCGGCCAGCAGCGCCGCCCCCACCGGGAAGTGAGAGTAGGGTACGTAGGCCTGCTCGCGCGCCAGGCGTGCGGCCGCAATCAGCTCGGCATCGGTCATGGGGTATCCCTCCTCTGGCTTTGGCGCCGGGCCCCGCCCAGGAGCCCCAGCAGCCCCGTGATGACGGGCGGCAGGACGAACAGCGGCCGGCCGGCCAGCAGGGCCAGGACTGCCTGGACGCTCTGGCCGAGCCGCCGCTCCACTCCAAACAACACCACCGCGGCGAAGGCGGCGTGCAGGGCCGTCAGGAGCACCGCGCCGGAGGCCACCTGCTTCGCAGCGGCGGCCAGCGGGTGCCGGCGGTCGCCGGCCGCCAGGTCGACGGCGCGCTCCACCGCCGTGTTGACCAGCTCCGCCGCCAGCACCAGGGCAATGGTCGCGCCCAGGTAGGCCACCTCCCACCCGCGCAGCGAGACCGCGCAGCCGGCCACCCCGGCGCAGGCGGCCGCAAACACGTGGAAGCGCAGGTTCGGCTCCTCCCGGTAAGCCACGAAAAGCCCCAGCGCCGCATCGCGAAAGCGCGGGAGAACCCCCGAATGCCGGAAGGGCCGGCCGCTCATCGGCTCAGCCCCAGGCCTCCGAGGATCTCCTCGGTCTTGGCCATCATGGCCGCCTCCTCATCGGGCGTCTGGTGATCCCAACCCAGCAGGTGGAGCATGCCGTGCGCCGTGAGGAAGCCCAGCTCGCGCTCGAAGGAGTGGCCGTAGTCCGCCGCCTGAGCAAGGCAGCGCTCCAGCGAGATGACGATGTCGCCCAGGGGAAGGGGCTCGCCCTCGGGCAGGTCGCCCATCTCCTCCCCCTCCAGCTGCGAGAACGACAGCACGTCGGTGGGGCTGGCGAGGCCCCGGTGGTCCCGGTTCAGATCGGTGATGGCCTCGTCGTCCACCAGCGTGATCGATACCGAGACGTTGGGGCCCAGGTGAGCCCCGGCCAGCTCGAGGGCCCGCTCAGCGACCCTTTGAATCAACGCCTCGTGGTCAGGCGCGAGGTCCACTTTCTCCTGTTCGTTGCTGATCCAGATCTCCATGCTTCACTGCCTCCTCGGCCTCGCCCGGCGCGGGCGATCCACCCTCCTGCCCCTGCGACTGCCCGGCGTTCGCCGCCTGCTTCTGCTGGCCGGGGTAGTCGATGCGGGCGTGGTGGACGCCGCTCAACACCTTCACGAACACCTTGGCGATCGTGTCCAGGTCCTTCAGGGTCAGGTCGCAGTTGTCCAGCTGACCCTGCTGGAGCCGGTCGTTGATGATCTTGCGCACCTGCTGCTCGATCTGGTCGTGCGACAGGTGGCTCTTCTGGCGCATGGCCCGCACCGAGGCCTCGCAGCCGTCGGCCAGCATGCAGATGGCGGTCTCCCGCCGGCGGGGCTTGGGCCCCTCGTAGCGGAAGTCCTCCTCCAGCACATACTCGGACTGGCCGCTCTTCGAGGCCATGTAGTAGAAGTAGCTGACCAGCGTGGTGCCGTGGTGCTCGGGGATGAAGTCGATGATCTCCTGGGGCAGGCCGGCCTCCCGGGCCAGCTCGACCCCTTCTTTCACGTGGCTGGTGATGATCATCGCCGACAGGCTCGGCGGCAGCTTGTCGTGGGGGTTCTCGCCGCCGAACTGGTTCTCCACGAAGAACGCCGGGCGCTTGATCTTGCCGATGTCGTGGTAGTATGCCCCGACCCGGGCGAGCACCGGGTCTGCTCCGATCGCCTCAGCCGCCGCCTCGCACAGGTTGGCCACCAGGATGGTGTGGTGGTAGGAGCCCGGCGCCTCCACCATCAGCCGCTTCAGCAGCGGGTGGTTGGGGTTGGAGAGCTCCAGGAGCTTCAGCGGCGTCACGATGCCGAAGAGCGTCTCAAAGAAGGGCAGGGCGCCGGTGGCGAGGATCGCCACCAGCAGGCCGTTGATCGCGCCCAGGGCGACGTCCCGCCAGACCCCCCAGTCGAGCAGGGGCGCCGACTCCAGCAGGTACAGGGCCAGGATGGCCAGCGCGTTGACGATGCCCACCACGAGCCCGGCGCGGTAGAGGTCGTTGCGGCTCTCCACGCGGGCGACGGCGTAGACGCCGGCCACCGAGCCCAGCACCGCCACGGCCACGCCGCCCACGTCCGTTGCCGTGGTGAACAGGCCGAGCAGCACGGCGATGATCACGGACTGGAGGAGGGCCACCCGGGAGTCCAGCAGGATCGCCGCCAGGACGGCGTTGAGCGCCACCGGCATCAGATAGGCGGCCCCGTCGCCGAGCTGCACGGAGAAGAGGCTCATCGCCAGCGAGAGGAAGAGCGTGATGAACCCGATCAGCCCCAGCAGCAGCAGCTTGGAGTCCCGCTCCAGAAGCTCCGGGCGGAAGCGGCTGATGGAGAGCGCCATCACGCCCACCACCACCAGCGCGATCAGGGCAGACCCCGCCCAGCTGAAGTAGCTGGCCTGCTGCCCCACGAGGCCCAGCTCGACGAGGGCCTCGTACTGGTCCTGGGTGATGGGCTTGTCGGCCTCAATGATCAGCTCGCCCGGCTGCCACCAGACCTCCGGCACCTCCTGGGCGGCGCGCTGCATCAGCCAGTCGGTCTGCTCCTGGTCCTCGACCATGTTGGCCTCGATGCGGCTCTTCACCAACTCGCGGACGAACTGGGTGAGCGCCGGGTCGCCGAGGTCGAGGGTGAAGGGTGCCGCGCCGCTCTCGATGCCCCCCTTGATGCGGGTGACGTCGCGCGGGTAGACATCCTCGCCCAGCGCCGTCTGGAGCAGCGCCAAAGCCTGAGCCTCCGCGGCATCAACCAAGGCGTCGTCCACCGTCAGCAGGGCGGCGTACGTCTCGGGGGGCAGCACGGAGAGCCGGATCCGGTCGGCCAGGTCCTGCGTCCGGGAGGCGGCGTCGACGTCGGTAAGGCCCCGCACGCGGCGGATCTCGGTGAAGATCCAGTTGACGTGCTGCTGGGCGCTCTCCAGCACCGCGAGCTCCCGCTTGTAGACGGGGCTGACGTTGGCCGCGGCGGCCGCCCGCCGCTCGTCGGTGAGGATGCGGTTGTACACGGGCCGCGGAGCGCGCACGCTCCGCGGGGCGATGTCGCCCACCTGCACGTCGAGACGCTTCGGGGAGGACAGGTTCCCCAGCGCCAGAGTCAGGAGCGCGAAGAAGAGAACCCCCCAGACCACCTTGCGTACTCGGGAGTTCTTCCAGCGATTCTGTCGGGTCAGGTTCTCCACACGTTCACGGATCTGTTGCCATATACGCATAGATCTGATGTGGGAGGGTCTGGCTTTACCGTCCCCCTACCTCCCATCTCTGTCTAGGTCTCCGCCCCACCCGGCTGACCGGCCCGGGGCCGAGGCGGAAGCAAGCCAGTCCCACCGCCCCCTGCGGCCTCGTAGGCCTTGATGATCAGCTGGACGAGGTCGTTGCGCACCACATCGCGTTCGGTCAGGTAATAGAAGCTGATGCCCGGGACGTTGCGCAGGATCCGCTGAACCTCGACGAGGCCCGAACGGGTCCCCTCGGGCAGGTCGATCTGCGTGACGTCGCCGGTCACGACGATGCGGGAACCGAAGCCCATGCGCGTGAGGAACATCTTCATCTGCTCGGGCGTGGTGTTCTGCGCCTCGTCGAGGATGATGAACGAATCGTCCAGCGTGCGGCCCCGCATGAAGGCGAGGGGGGCCACCTCGATGACGCCCCGGTCCAGCAGCCGCTCGTACGTCTCTGAACCCATGATGTCGAATAAGGCGTCGTAGAGCGGGCGCAGATAGGGGTCGACCTTCTGCTGCATGTCGCCGGGCAGGAAGCCGAGCTTCTCACCCGCCTCCACGGCCGGGCGGGTGAGGATGATGCGGGCGACCTCCTTGGCCTTGAAGGCCGCCACGGCCACGGCCATCGCCAGGTAGGTCTTCCCGGTGCCCGCCGGCCCGATGCCGAAGGTGACGCCGCTGCGGCGGATGGCGTCGACGTACTCCTTCTGCCCCAGGGTCTTGGGCCGGATCTGCTTGCCCCGATACGTCGTGACGATCACGTCGGTGAACGCCTCGGCCAGCGGCTTCTCGTCCCCCTCGCTGGCCAGGCGGACCGCATAGCGCACGTCGCGTTCCGTCACCCGTCCCCCCCGGTCCTGGATGGCGGTCAGCCGCTCGAACAGCCGCATCACGCGGCCGACCTCCGCCTCCGGTCCCTTCACGATCACCTCGTTGCCCCTGGGCACGAGCAGTACGTTAAAGCTCTCTTCAATATGTCGCAGATGCGAGTCGTTCAACCCGAACAGCTCGCGCGCCCTGGCGTTGTCTGCAATCAGTACCCGCCGTTCCAGGGTCTCATCCAACCCGGTCACCTGCCCATGGTTATCATCGGCCCCTCCAGGGGGGCGGAGACCTCTTCGATCGTCTCGACCGTGACCAGGATTCCGGCATAACCGCCTTCCTGCTGAACGACTCTGGCCTGGAGCGGGGTGGCGATGCGGTCGTTCGGCCCCAGCATCCAGGCCAGGCGGCGCTCCATGGCGGCGCGCGCCCGCTCCGTCAGCACGTCCACCGGCACCGGCTCGGCCCGTGTCGTGACCTCCGCGACCTCACGAATCACGAGTTCGACAGGTGGCTTCCAATTCCTCCACTCGCCCGGGGAGATGGTCCGGGTGGAGACCTCGTAGTCCGCGTACGGAACGGGTCCGCGCCCGCGAAGTATTATGGACCGGCCGTTCCAGTTCAAAACCCACTGGGCGTACCGCCTGCCGGTTGGCTCCTTCACCTCTTCCACCAGCGGGTACTCATAATACTGCTGGTAGGCCACCCGTGCGCGCACGGTGGCCTGGGCGACGACGGTGCGCGCCAGATCCTCCCGGGGCGGCAGCGGCATGCCCGGGATGACGGCCGGCCGGCCGCCGGCCCAGTAGCGCAGGGCGCACTCCACCAGCATGTCGCCGGCCTGCACCACGTCCCCCTTCTTCACCAGCGGCTCCCCCTGGAAGGGGATCACCTGCTCCACGACGCCGGACTTCCGGGCGACCAGGTGGACGCAGAGCGCCTGATCCGGCGGGGTTACCGCGCCCTTCTCCACCACCTCGATCACGGCACGGGTCCCGTCGACCCGGACCACCGCCCAGGAGATCTCCTCGACCTTCGCCTTCAGGTGCTGCTCCACCTGGTCGGGGTCGACCCGGGCCTTCCAGGCGCCGCGGCGCAGCCCCGCCTCCGCCGCCACCGCCAGCACGGCCCGCGGGTCGAGGAAGCCGGGGCCGCTGATGCGCACGTCCACCACCCAGAGGTGGCTCCCCGCCCAGACCAGCACGGCCAGGCCGCCGACGGCGCCCGCCAGGAGGAAGGGCCGCCGCCGCACCCGCCGCGCCAGGAACGGCAGCCCCCGCCGCTCCCGGACGCGCACCCGGCAGCGGCTGGCCCGCGCGATGGGACGGAGGTGGAAGAAGTCAGGGAGCATCATGGTCGCCTGCATGCGTTCGGGCCACCGGCGCACGTCCCACAGCCGGATGTCCGCCTCCAGGCAGAGGTTGAGGAACTGCTCGACCGCACCGCCCGACACTTCGATGCGGAGCGTGCCCAGGGCGTACCGCAGAATCCGCCGCAGCATGTCACGCCCCGCCCCCTTCCGGCGGGACGTACCGCAGCCCGCTGATCCGCCCGTGCAGCACCACCTGGTCCGGCGACAGGTAGCCGATGCGCAGGTCGTCGCCGTCGATGGCCATCCGCCCGTCGTGCACCTTCACCACCACCCGGTCGGGCCGGTACTCCACCAGCCCCCGGTGGTTCTCCACCACCAGCTCGGCGCTGCCGATCAGGGTCGCCCGGGGCACGTCCAACACCACGTCGCCCGGCAGCTCCAGGAGCGCGACCAGCCGCTCCCTCAGCCTGCTCCGCCGCTGCTGCAAGGGGCCACCCCCTCCCTCCGCGATGGCACGTCCACCTGGAGGGTATGCGGACAGGGGGGCGGGGTAGAAGTGGGCTGTGGGGCCCGGCGGCGGGGGATTCCCTGGCGACGGGCGGGCGCACCGGCCGGCACCCGCAAGGGATCGGGGATGTGGACGCCAAATGGTGAAAGCAGCCCCGGGTCACAATAGAAGGGGATAGGCCATCATCGGGACGAATCTCTCCCGAGAAGGGAGGTCCCCCCATGAGAACGCACAGATCGGTCAGGCTGCTGCCGGCAGTCCTGGCCGTGCTGATGATCCTCGCCGCATGCAGCCGGGCTCCTGCACCTCGGACCAGCCCGGACGACGGCCGGCAGGACGGGGGCACTGCCAACGGCTCCGGTTTCGGCGCGCTGGTCCTGGCCGCGCCCCCGGACCTGCCGCTGCCCGCCCTGGGCGGCGTGGAGGTTCTCCGCACCGACCAGCCGGCGGCGGCGCTGGCGCGGGGCGAAGCCGACGCGGCCGTGGTGGACGGCGAGCCGCCCCCCGTTTACGCCTCCTTCCCGTTGACGGCCCGGGAGCACGTCATCCTGCAGGGCTGGCTGGACGAGCCGATGGCGCTGACCCTGGACGAGGCCCGCGCCCTGCTCCCCACCCTCGGATCGCCCGGCGAGCCGGGCCGCGGCGCCCTGGCGGCGGGCCGGCTGGCCGACCTGCACCCGGGCTGGCGGGCGGTGCCGGTGGACGGCGTCGTCCCGACCCCGCAGACCGTACGGTCCGGCGAGTACCCGCTGGCGGACCGGCTGTTCCTGGCCTACCGGCCCGAGGCGGCCGACCGGGTGGCGCCGCTCAGGGAGCCGCTGCAGACGGGCCTGGACAACGGCGCGGGCGGATCGAGTCAGGCCGGACAGGCCGGCGGCATTCAGGGCGACTGGATCTCGCTCTCGGTGGCCGGCGACCTCATGCTCGCCCGGGGCGTCGCCCGGGCCATGCGGGAGAACGGCACGCTCTACCCCATCCTGAAGGTGATGGACCACCTCTCGGCTGCGGACCTGGCCTTCGCCAACCTGGAGTCGCCCATCGGCGTGAAGGGCAGCCCGCTGCCGGGCAAGCAGATCTGGTTCCGGGCGGCGCCGGAGGCCGTCGAGGTGCTGAAGGCGGCAGGGCTGGACGGGGTGACGGTGGCCAACAACCACATCATGGACTACGACGAGGAGAACTTCCTGGAGACGCTGGACCTGCTGGCGGAGGCCGGCATCCCCTGGACCGGCGGCGGCCGGAACCTGGCTGAGGCCCGCCGGCCGCTGGTGCTGGAGGCCAGGGGCGTCCGCGTCGCCTTCCTGGGCTACAGCGAGTTCGCCGACCTCTTCTTCGACTGGGACTACCCGCGCAGCTTCGCCGCGACCGAGGACCGCCCGGGCGTGCCGGCCATCCGGGAGGACTGGCTGGCGGAGGACATCCGGGCGGCGCGCGCGGTGGCCGACGTGGTGGCCGTCGCCCTCCACTGGGGGGTGGAGTTCACCAACTACCCCATCGAGGAGCAGCAGAGGCTGGCCCGGTACATGGTGGACCAGGGCGCGGACCTGGTGCTGGGCTACCACCCCCACGCCATCCAGGGGTTCGAGATCTATGGCGGCAGGGTGATCGCCTACAGCCTGGGCAACTTCGTCATGGACCGGCAGGACACCGACCTGGCCCGGGAGTCGATGATCCTGGACTTCCTGGTCGGCCCGGACGGCGTGAAGCAGGTGGAGGTCCGCCCGGTCTGGATCGAGGCCGAGCAGCCCTACCTGCTGGAGGGCGATGAGGCCGCGCGGCTGCGGGCGAAGATGCAGGAGATCTCAGGCTGGTAACCGGGCGGCACGGGCATCCGGCAGACACCACACGCGGGCACTAAGGCATCCCGTCCGCGGCCCCGCCCTCCGGCTCCGCTTCGCCGCGATCACGCTGATCCTCCGGCCGTTCCCGCAGCGTAGGAAACAGGATGACGTCCCGGATGGACGGCGCCCCGGTCAGGAGCATGACCAGCCGGTCCACGCCGATGCCCAGCCCGCCGGTAGGCGGCAGGCCCACCTCCAGGGCGGCCAGGAAGTCCTCGTCCATCGGATGGGCCTCCTCGTCGCCGGCCCGCCGCTGGGCGAGCTGCGCCTCGAACCGACTGCGCTGGTCCTCGGCGTCGTTCAGCTCGGAGAAGGCGTTGGCCAGCTCCCGCCCCTGGACGTAGAGCTCGAACCGCTCGGTCAGGCGGGGGTCACGGGGATCGCGCTTGGCCAGGGGTGAGGTCTCCACCGGGTGCCCGGTGTCAACTCGCCGGTTCGGGTGCGCATCAGCCGGCCCTCGGCGCCGACGATGTCGCCCAGGTCCAGCTGCTCCCAGATCAGGCGCGAGGCGTCGCCGAGCTCGGGAAGGCGCAGGTAGATCTGCAGGCGGCCCGAGCCGTCCTGCAGGTGGGCGAAGCCCGCCTTGCCGTGGGACCGCTGGCTGACGACCCGGCCGGCGATCCGCACGGGGACGGAGGTGGCATCCAGCTCGTCAGCTGTGGCCGCCCCGTACGCCCGGATCAGGTCTCCCACCAGGCGGCGGTCGGCGAACCGGCCGCCGAAGGGGTCCACCCCGGCTTGCCGCAGGGCCGCGATCTTGGCCCGGCGTGCCTCCTGCAGCTGCTCTTCGCGCGATTGCATCGTTGAAACCCTCCTATACAGAAAAATGACAAGGCCTCCGTCCCTGCGCAGGGACGGAGGCCTTTGCTCCGCGGTACCACCCAACTTGGCCGCCTGAGACGCGGCCCACCTCAACCCGGCACGCCCGCACGGGGGATGCCTTGCTCCCGCTATCGGGGGAGAACCGTCCTCGTCTACTGACCCGGCAGCCGCCGGGCGTTCGGGAGGCAGCTCCGAGGCCTTTGACGCAGGTCTCTCCAGGACGGAACTCGCACCGTGCGTTCCGCTCTCTGTGCCCGAGACGGCCTGCGCCGCGGGGGATGTCCCCCGCCCTCTTCATCACCTTGTGCCGTATGTGAGCAAGATTACGCATCCCGCATCGCGCTGTCAACTGGTCGGAACATGGAACCCCGGGGCGGTTCTCGCCCCGGGGTCGCACCGGCTACTTGGTCGCGTACAGGATGCCGATGGTGCCGGGGCCGCAGTGGCTGCCGATGACCGCGCCGGCCCGGGTCACGATGACCTCCTTCACGTCCGGCAGGATGCGCCGGACCTCCTCGACCATGTAGGGTGCGTCCTCGTGCGGCGCGTCGGGGCTCGTCACGAAGACCCGCTCCGGGCGCACCCTGCCCTTCGCCGCGTCCTCGGCGAACCGCTCCAGCATCCACTCGAGCGCCTTTCTGCGGGCGCCGCGGACCTTGGCTGCGACGATCATGCCGCCGTCGACGACGGAGATCACCGGCCGGATCTTGAGCAGGGTACCGACAAGAGCGGCCACACCGCTGCAGCGGCCACCCTTGTGCAGGTACTCCATGGTGTCGATCACGAACGCCGTGCGCACGCCGGCCTGGTAGGCCTCCAGGTCCGCGAGGATCTCCTCCATCGACTTGCCCGCGCGGACCAGGTCACAGGCGTGGAGCACCTGCAGCCCGATGCCCGTGGAGAGGTTCCGGGAGTCGAAGACCCGTACCTGGCCCTCGGGGAACTCCGATGCCGCGATCTGCGCGTTCTGGAGCGTGGCCGAGAACTTCGCGGAGATGCCGATGAAGAGCGCCTGGCTGCCGTCGGCCGTCGCCTCCGCAAAGGCCTCGCGGAAGGCGGCGGGCCCGGGGCTGGCCGTCTTGGGCAGCTTGTTCCGCTCGGCCACCATCCGAAACAGCCGGTCCGGGTTCATTTCCACCCCGTCCCGGTAGGACTCCTCGTCGAACTGGACCAGGAGGGGCACCACCCGCACGTCGTTGGCAGCCAGCAGCTCGGGGCTCAGATCGGCGGTTGAGTCCGTGATGATGCGAATTCCGGGCATAACCGATGACCTCCGTCACAGGTGCACTCTATCCTGCAGGGTGTTATTGCTTTATATTAGCACATTCAACGAGTCAAGGGACTGTCCTTTTCCGACGGGGACGGTGGCTCGCCCGAGCCTCGGCGCAAGCCGCCGGTCCCCTCCCTCAGCTCGCCCGTGCCTCGGCGGCCGCCGCCTCCTCCCGGGGCCGCAGGTTGAAGTGGCCGTAGATCCCCGCGGCCAGGTAGGCGAGGGCGAAACCCATCATCGTGACGGCCGGCCCGACCCGGTCCGCCAGGACGCCCGCGACCAGGTTCCCGGAGACCATGATCAGGGCGCTGACGGTGTTCCACGTGCCGAACACCCGGCCGCGGATGTGGTCGGGCACCAGTTCGGCCACGGCCACCTGCAGGCCGACGTTGATCGCCCCGCTGCCCAGCCCCATCAGCGTGAGGAAGGCGGTGCTGGGGATGAGGCTGCTGGCCAGCATCGCGCCGGTAGCCGTGAACCAGAAGTAGACGCAGGCGAAGCTGAACAGGTGCCGCCAGTGGACGCGGTGGCCGACGGCGCCGATGGCGAGGGAGCCGAGCATTGCCGCACCGCCGAAGGCCGCCCAGACGAAGCCCAGCTGCTCCGTCGCCACGCCCAGCGTGACGGTGAAGAAGGTGACGAACAGGACGTTCGTTCCCGAGTCGCCCAGGTTGGCGATGCCGAGGCCGATTAGCAGGTGGCGGAGCTGCGGGCTCGCCCGCACCACGGCGGCCGTCTCCCGCAGGTCGGCCGCCAGGCGGGCGAGGGGCGAGGTCCCTCCCGGCTGCGCAGCCGCACCGGCCGGGGCCGCGACCGGCAGCCGCAGGCCCGAGAGCAGCAGGGCCGAGGCGAGGTAGGTCGCGGCGTTGATGGCGAAGATGCCCTGCGGCCCGACGAGCATCAGCACCGCCGCCCCCAGGCCGTTCCCCAGCAGCATGGCAAGCCGCTGGGTCATCACGTTCAGGGACCCGGCCGTGACCAGCTGCTCCTGCTCCACGAGGCTGGGCAGCAGGGCCGAGTTGGCGGGCTGGAAGAATGCAGCCGCCACCGCCGCGGCGAAGACCAGGCCGATCACCGCCGCCGGGTGGCCGGCAAACACCAGCCCGAGCACCAGCGCGGCGCGCACCAGGTCGGCCGCCACCATCACGGCCTTGCGCGGCAGGCGGTCGGCCACCGAACCGGCCAGGGGGCCCAGGACAAGCGCAGGGACCATCTTGCTGGCCATGATCAGCGAGGTGTAGAGGCCCAGATGCGCGGGGTCCTGGCTCAGCAGCTTCACCACGGCGAGGCTGTTGAAGAAGTCGCCGATGTTGGACGTGGCCCCGGCCAGCCAGTGAAGCAGGAAGTTGCGGTTCCGGAACAGGGACAGGTAGCGCTGCACAGCCCGTCACCCCCGGCCAGACCTACGGTTTTGGCTGACCCTATCGTACCGGGGGAGCGGCCTGCCTGAGATCGTACCTGCGGGGCGCAGGGGCATCGTACCTTGGTACGACCGGGCGGCCCCGGCCGGTCTCCGGCTGATTGCCCCCTGCGGCCGTCGACGGGTCGCTGCACCCTGTCGATGGGGGCGCGGGCGGGTGGGCAGACTAGGTACGGGGGGTGTCCTTTCTGGTCAACCTGTTTTCGGCCGGCGGCGCGGCCGGCGCTCTGACCCCGGCGCTCATGGCGGTGCTGGAGCACACCGACCGGGACGTGCTCGCCGGGCTGCTGGACCTGGCGGGGCTGGATGGAGCCGGCGCCGGGGATGCGGAGTTCCGCTACCCTGCCCCCGGGGCGCCCCAGGGCGTGGGCGAGATCGCTCTGGCGCAGGGGCGGCTCTGGCTGGCCGCAGTGGCCCCGGGCGAGGAGCCGCCGGCCGCGGCCGGCGACCTGGCAGGCGACGGGGGCAGGCTCCTGGTCATCAGCGCCGGTGCCCCCGCCGGGGGTGCGTCGCCCGAGGTGCGCTGGCTCTCATGGGAGCGGCTGGACCGCTGGCTCGCCCGGATGGCCGAGCAGTACGACCCCGAGAGCAGGACCGGCTTCCTGCTGCGCCAGTTCCGCGCCTACCTGCCCGAGGCGGGGATCGCCTACTTCACGGGCTTCACGCCAGAGCTGCTGGCGGCAGCCCCGCGGGCGCTGCGCGACCTGGGCGCGTTCTACCGGCAGGCCGAGGAGTTCTTCACGCAGCTCGAGGCCAGCCTTGCGGCGGGCGGCCGGCTGCTGCGCGCGGCGCGCCCGCAGGACCTGCTGGCCGGCTTCTGCTTCCGCGATTACGCCGGCGCCGGGCAGGGGGACGGCGACTTCCTGCGCATCGCCCTGAACCTGGAACCGGCCGAGCTGCAGATCGCCTTCTGGCTTGAACCGGGCGGCGCCGCACACCAGCGACTCCGGGCGGCGCTGCAGGAGGACGGCCCTCTGCCGGCCGCGCTGCGGTCCCTGCGCCCGCAGCCCGTGCTCCGGCTCTGGTCGGCCGCAGACGAGCAGCAGATTCCGGTGGGCGAGGTCGATGCGGCCCGCCTGGGGCGGCTCGACTGGGACGCCTACACTGCTGCAGTGCAGGTGGGCCACCCCTTCGCCGACCTGTCCGGCGAGGGGCTGCTCGAGCGCGTGGCCGGGTGGGTGCAGGACCTGAGGGAGGCCCTGTCTCCGATCCTCACCGAGGTGTTGCACTGAACGAGAAGGGCGCAGGGGCCTGGCTGGCACGCCGGGCCCCTGCGCTTCTGTCACACCTCAAACTACCTTCTGCCGTAGGGGCGCAGCGCCCGGGGCTTGCCGAGAACCTCCGCCAGCAGCACGGCCCGGGCCAGCCCCTCGCGGTCCAGAAGCTGCGCGGCCAGCGGCGACGGAGCCGGCCCGGCCAGGGCAGGGGCCTCCGCGGCGCTGTCGGGGCCTTCCCGCCCAGCCGACGGCGACCGGGCCCCCAGAGGGGCGGACGCCCCGACACCCTCTCGATCATGCCACTCGCTGCTGAAGCCCTCGGACTGCACCCCCTCGGTGCGGATGCCCTCGGTCCCGAAGCCCTCACTCCGCACGCCCTCGGTCCCGAACCGTGCAGCGCGGGATCCCGCTGTGCGGACACCCTCACTGCCGATGCCCGCGGCGCGCGCTCCCCCGGTGCGGGCACCCTCGGTCCCCGGATCATGAACGGGCGGACTGGAAGGCGCGCGGGGCGTCCCCTCAGGCCAGGGGGGCACCTGCCTTCCCTCGGCGGGCCGGTGGCGCCGCCCGCCGGGAGACGCCTCCGGTGCAGGCCGGTCCGCGCGGCCGGGCGTCTGCGGCCAGCCCCGGGTCGCGCGCCCCCGCGCCCGCCGGTCGCCCTGCCCGCGCCGCTGGATCGAGGACCAGACGCCGCTCACCGCCATCAACAGAATAACGACGATCAGATCATCCAGGACGCATCACCTACTTCTGGTCCTCGCCGCCGGACTGCCCGCCCGACTTGCCGCCGCCCAGCGCCTCCCGCATCGCCGTGTCGGCCTGGATGTTCTGCATCTGCAGGTACTCCATCACGCCGATCCGGCCTTCGCGCAGCGCCTGCGCCAGGGCCCGCGGCACCTCGGCCTCCGCCTCGACCACCCTGGCCCGCATGCGCTGGGTCTCGGCCCGCATCTCCTGCTCCTCGGCCACGGCCATCGCGCGCCGCTCCTCGGCCTTGGCCTGCGCCATCACCTTCTCGGCCTCGGCCTGGTCGGCCCGCAGCCGGGCGCCGATGTTGGCGCCGACGTCCACGTCGGCGATGTCGATGGAGACGATCTCGAAGGCGGTGCCCGCGTCCAGGCCCTTGGCCAGGACGGTGCGGGAGATCGAGTCCGGGTTCTCCAACACCTGCTTGTGACTGGCCGCCGAGCCGATGGTGGTCACGATGCCCTCGCCGACGCGGGCGATGATCGTGTCCTCACCGGCGCCGCCGACGAGCCGGTTGATGTCAGCCCGCACCGTCACCCGGGCCTTGGCCTTCAGCTCGATGCCGTCCTGCGCGACGCCGGCCACCACCGGGGTCTCGATGACCTTGGGGTTGACCGACATCTGCACCGCCTCGAGCACGTCGCGCCCGGCCAGGTCGATGGCCGCCGCCCGCTCGAAGACCAGGTCAATGCCGGCCCGCTGGGCGGCGATCAGAGCGTTGACCACCCGGTCGACGTTGCCGCCGGCCAGGTAGTGCGCCTCCAGCTTGTCGATGCTGATCTCCAGCCCGGCCTTCTCCGCCTTGATCAGCGCGTTGACGATGCGATGGGGCGGCACCCGGCGCAGCTTCATGCCGATCATGTAGAAGATGCCGACCCGCACGTCCGCCGCTGCGGCCGAGATCCAGAGACCGACGGGGACGAAGCTGAAGAAGAGCACCAGGAGCAGGATCACGAGAAAGGTCGGGATGATGAAGGCGAACTCAGCCATGGGCATACCTCCTTGCACCTATTCCTGACACCTTGGCACGCAGCCTACTCGATGGACCGCACCACGATGCGGGTACCATCCACCCGGATGACCCGCACCGGCACGCCGGCGGGGACGAACTCGCCCTCCGTCACCACGTCCAGCCGCTGGTCGCCGAAGACGGCCGTACCCGCCGGGCGGAGCACGGTGACGGTTCGCCCCTCCTGCCCCACCAGCCGTGACCGGTCCGGCGACTGGGCGGACCAGTCCTTCGCCGCCTCGGAGAGGGTGAGCATGCGGCCCAGGCCGCGCCGGCTGATGGCCCGGATGGCGGCGAAGAGCACCACTGCGCTGGCGATGGCCGTCCACATCAGGTACCGCCCGGCCAACTCCGGCGACGGGGCGGCCAGGAAGATCGCCGCGCCGAAGGCGGCGATCCCCGAGAGGCCGAAGATGCCGAAACCGGGCGTGAACAGCTCCACCAGCAGCAGCACCAGGCCGCTCACGGCCAGGGCGATCTCCACCCAGCCCGCCGTGCCCACCAGGGCGTTGCCGATGAAGAACAGGGAGAGGCAGACGATCCCGACGGCGGCCGGGCCGGTGAGGCCCGGCTGCGTGAACTCGATGCCGAGGGCGATCACGCCCGCCACCAGCAGCAGAATCGCCACCCAGGGGGTGGTGAGCACCCGGCCCACCTGCTCGGAGAAGGTCCACTGCGGCTCGACCAGCTCGAACTGGTCGATGCCGGCCTTCCGGATGGCGTCGTTCAGGCTCTCGGCGACGCCGTTGGCGTAGCCGGTCTCCACCGCGTGCTGGTAGGTCAGGGTGAGCAGCACGTCCGTCTGACCGGGGATGGGATGGTCCTTGTCAACGAAAGCCCTGGCGATCGCCACGTCGCGCCTGCGGGCCTCCGCCGCCGAGGTGAAGTAGTTGACCACCACCGAGAGCGCCTTGTAGTCGGCGGTCTGGTTCGTGGCGACGGTGCGGGGCTCCGCCGCGCCGATCACCGAGCCGGGGTGCATATAGAGGTACTCGGCCGCGGTGGCGATCAGCGCCCCGGCGGAGATGGCGTCGTTCGCCACGTAGGCGATGGTCTTCTTCCGGGAGGCCAGCAGCCGGTCCTTGATGCGGGCGGCGGCGTCGACGTAGCCGCCCGGCGTGTCCAGCACCACGGCGATCCCGACGGCGGCGGGATCGGCCTCCGCCTCGTCGAAGACGCGGTCGGCGAACTGGGCCAGCCCTACATCGATAACCTGCCCCTGGTCGATCCGGAGTACGTATACCTTCTGGCCGCCGTCTGCCGCCAGGGCAGCCGGCGCCGCGGCCAGGGCCAGGAAGAGGGCCAGGAGCAGGGCGGCGACGGGAAGGCGCGCGAGTCGCTGGCGCATGGGAAGTCACCTCCAGGTCTGCGACCGGGGGGCTCCCCCGCGCCCCGGTCGCTCAGCGTGATGGCTCCACGGGCGGCTCGGCCGGCTCCACCTGCACCAGATTGGTGTGGAAGGAGGCGCCTCCCCCCATGTCGGCCGGCTGGTCCAGCGTCAGCACATTGATGCCGACGCCGTCGGGCATGAAGCGGGACCACCAGATGGTGGGCGAGATCGCCACCCCGGGCTGCGACCAGTCGCCCACCCGGGCCTGCAGCCGCACGGAGCCGCGGTCGTTGAAGACCCTGACCCAGTCGCCCGAGCGGATGGACCGGGCCTCGGCGTCCACGGGGTTCAGGTAGATCGTGGGCGCCCCCTCCCGCTCCATCATGCGGGGCAGGTTGGCGAAGGTGCTGTTCAGGAAGTGGTGCGCCGCCGGGGTGATCAGGGCGATGGGGTAGCGGGCGGCCAGCTCGGGCGAGCCGTCGACGGACTCGGCCGGCGGCGTGTACTCCACCACGGGGTCCAGCCCGGCGGCCGCCAGGGCCTCCGAGTAGAACTCCAGCCTGCCGGACGGGGTGCCGAAGCCGCCCTCGGCGAAGGGCGCCGCCGGCCGGTTGACCTTGATGCTCCGCTCCTCCCTCAGCCGCTCCAGCGTGATCCCCTCGAGGTAGGGGCTGCCGCTGGAGAGCGCCTGGCGGATCAGGTCCTCGTCGCTGTCGCTGAAGCAGGGCTCGGTGAAGCCCATGGCCCGGGCCAGCCGGCGGAAGAGCTCGGTGTTGGGAACCGCCTCCCCGAGGGGCTCGATGACCGGCTCGTTCAGCTGCACGTACAGGTGCCAGTAGGACGTCATCAGGTCCGTGTGCTCGAACTGGGTCGTGGCCGGCAGCACGATGTCCGCCCACTTGCAAGTATCGGTGAAGAGCTGCTCGTGTACCACGGTGAACAGGTCTTCACGGGATAGACCTGCCAGCACCCGCGATTGGTTCGGCGCGACGCTCGCGGGGTTCGAGTTGTAAACCATGATCGCTTTGATGGGCGGGTCCTGCAGCTCGGTGAGCGCCTTGCCCAGCTCGATCATGTTGACGGTGCGCGGGGCCGGCGTCGGCATGAGGTCGGGCCGCTCCAGGGCGTCGGAGTTGAGGCCGTAAGAGCCGGAGTTGGAAAGCAGGAAGCCGCCGCCCCGGTCCCGCCAGTGGCCGGTGAGGCCCGGGATCATGCAGATGGCGCGCACGGTGGAGCCGCCGTTGGTGTGCCGCTGCAGGCCGTAGCCCACCCGCAGCACCGCCGGGCGGCTCTCCCACCAGAGCCGGGCGAGGCGGACGATGTCGTCCGCGGCGATGCCGGTCACGGCCGCGGCGCGCTCCGGCGGCCACTCCGCCACCTTCCGGGCCAGGTGGTCGAAACCGGTGGTGTACCGCTCGATGTAGTCCCGGTCGAGCCAGTCCTCCCGCACCAGCACGTGCATGATCCCCAGCGCCAGGGCCGCGTCGGTGCCCGGGCGGGGCGAGACGTGCCAGTCCGCCTCCCGCGCCGCCTTGTAGCGGTAGGGGTCGATGACGACCAGCGTGGCCCCGCGGCGCCGGGCCTCCTGGATGATCGGCCACTGGTGCGGGTTGGAGGAGATGACGTTGACGCCCCAGACCACGATGAGCTTGGCGTGGACCATATCCTCCGGGTCGGGCCCCATGCGGACGCCCAGCACGGACTTCACCGCCGCCGAGCCCGCGGCCGAGCAGATGGTCCGCTGCAGCCGGGTCGCCCCGACCCGGTGGAAGAAGCGCCGGTCCATGGAGCCGTACTGCAGCGTGCCGATGGTGCCGGCGTAGGAGTAGGGCAGGATCGCCTCCGCCCCGTACTCGGCGATGATAGCCCGGAACCGGGCGGCGATGGTCGTAAGGGCCTCGTCCCAGGAGATGCGCTCGAACTGCCCGGCGCCCTTCGGCCCCACCCGCTTCATCGGGTAGAGTACCCGGTCGGGGCTGTAGACCCGCTCCTCGTAGTGGTTGGTCTTGACGCACAGGTACCCCCGGGTCACCGGGTGGTCCGGGTCGCCCATCACGCGCACGGCCCGCCCGTCCTTCACGTGGACCAGCATCGAGCACGTGTCCCAGCAGTCGTGGGGGCAGACGGCCCGCTTCACCACGACGTCCTCCGACCCGTTCCGGCTCTCAGGCTTGGTTCCCCTCATCGCAGGTCCTCCTCCCCCGTGAAGTCACGAAACACGCAGCGTTGCGGCGAGCCGCCCCGGCCGGACCAGCATGTCCAGCGCCTCGACGGGCGACCGCACGACGACGTCGGCCGCCAGCAGTGCGGCCGTGGCCGCACCCTCGGCCTCCAGCACGCAGATGGAGAGCGCGGCCCGCTCCAGCATCAGCCGGTCGTTGGCCCCGTTGCCCACGGCCACCACCGAGTCCGGGCCCAGCGCCTCCACCAGCGCCCGCTTGGCCGCGGTCTGGTCGCCCGGCCCGATGACCTGCAGGGTCACCGGCAGGCCGGCGGTCTGGGCCCGGGCGCCCCCATAGGTGTCGGCCGTGATCACGTGCACGGCGAGGTGCCCGGCCAGTTCTCGGATCCGCTCCGCCACCCCGGGCAGGAGCACCCCGTCAACGGCCAGGGTGCCGTTGAAGTCCAGCACGAGATGTTCCACCGTGATGGGATCCCGGCCGGGAACCCGCAGTTCGAGCACGCTCCTCGCCTCCTCCGCCCGCGGGATCGAGGCCCGGCACCAGCCCGCCGTGGCCCGCCCGCGGGATCGCTACCGCGGCAGCAGCCCGCCGTGGCCCATGCGCACGAAGTCCTGCTTCGTCAGGATCTCGCCCGCCAGGACCCGGGGCAGCACGTGGTCGAACACGGTCTCCTTCTCGTACATGACGGCGCCGGGCAGGCCCATCACCGGCACGCCTTCGAGGTAGGCCATCATGAACATCGATCCGGGCAGGAAGGGCACGCCGTAGGTGACCACCTGGGCGCCCGCCCGGCGGATCGCCCCGGGGGTCGCATCGTCCGGGTCCACCGACATGCCGCCGGTGCAGAGCACCATTCTGGCGCCTGCGGCGAGCGCCTCGCGGATCTTGGCGGCCGTCCGGTCGGCCTGGTCGTCGCTGTAGGCCTTGTAGACCACCGGGCAGCCGAACCGCTCCAGCTTCTCCTCCACCACCGGGCCGAACTTGTCGGGGATGCGGCCCTTGAACACCTCGCTGCCGGTGACGATCAGCCCCGCCGGCAGCGGCGCCAGCGGCTTCACCTGGATCCACGGGCCCATGGCCTCGGCCCGGGCGATCTGCTCCTCGGCCACGACCAGGGGGGTCACCTTGCAGCCGGCCACGACGGTGCCGGCCTCCACCAGCGTGGCGTCGCGGCGGGTCGCGATGGTGATCTCGCCGATCGCGTTGATCGCCTCCAGGCGGGCGACGTCGACGCGCAGCAGGCCCCGGTGCGCGGCCCTGAGGCTGACCTTGCCCTCCGCGGGCGAGTCCCAGGTGAGCCCCTGGCCGGCCCCGGCCGCGGCCAGCCGCCGGGCCGCCTCCTCCTCGTGGACCATGCCGGGCAGCGGCTCCCACACGTAGAGGTGCTCCTTGCCCATGGCCAGCAGGAGCGAGATGTCGGCAGCCGTGACAACGTGCCCCCGCCGGAAGGCGGGGCCCTTCCCCTCGCCGGGGACGATGCGGGTGAGATCGTGCGCGAGCATGAGGCCGACGGCTTCTTCTGTGGGTACGACGCGCAGTGTGAACATGAAGCTCCTCCAATCAGTTGCGTGGCTGTATCGTGATCGCAGGCGGGGTGCTGACGCAGACGTAGGCGCAGAGGCCGCAGCCGGTGCAGTGCTCCGGGCTGACCACGGGCTTGCCGTCCTCGAGCCGGATGGCCTCGTCCGGGAAGGGGCAGCGCTGGTAGCAGAGGTCGCAGAGGGAGCCCTGGAACGCCCAGCAGTGATCCGGGTCGATGCGTGCGAGGCCCATCTTCACGCTGCGCGGGTCTGCGACCGGAAGCAGCGCTCCCGGCGCGCAGGCCGGCATGCACTTGCCGCAGAGGTCGCAGGCCCTCGTCAGCGGGTCAATGAAGGGCGTGCCGACCGCGGCCCCCGCGGACTCCGGCAGCAGTTGAATGGCGCCGACGGGGCACGCGCGGACGCACTCGCCGCAGCGGGTGCAGGCGAGCAGGAAGGCGGACTCCTCGATGGCACCGGGCGGGCGCAGGTAGCGCTGCCCGCCCGACGCCCGGGTCACCGTCTCCTCCACCGCGCCCTGAACCGTCTCCGCCAGCAGGCGGCCCAGGCTCCTCAGACCCTCGCGGAAGAAGCGGCGCCGGTCATGGTGCCCGTCGGCCTTCATGGGCGGCACATCCTCTCATCACCGAAGTGTCTATTGATCTACTATACCACGAGAGGCAAGCTCCTGCGGTGATGCAAGCGAAACTCCCGGGGCGCCGGCGCCCGGGAGCGCCGTCTGCTGCGCGGCGGGGGAGAAAAACAAGAACCCTGGTGGACGACGTCATCCACCAGGGTACCCCTGTCAGCCAAGTAGTTCCTTGACGATCTGTTGAACCAGCTTTCCATCTGCACGGCCTTTGGTCTGGGCCATCAGGGGGCCCATGACCTTGCCCATGTCCTTGGGGCCCTGGGCACCCACCTGGGCGATGACCTGCCGTGCCAGGTCCCGCACCTCGTCGGCGGAGAGCTGCTCCGGGAGGTATCCCGACAGGACGTCGATCTCGGCTTGCGCCCGCTCGATCAGGTCCTGCCGATTGCTCCGCTGGAAATCAGCTATGGAATCTCTGAGCTGCTTCACCTGCTTGGTGATGATGCCCAGGATCTCGTCGTCGGAGAGGGGGGCCTGCTTCTCGATCTCCGCGTTCTTCACCGCCGCCCGCAGGAACCGGATCGTCTCCAGCCGCACCTTGCCGGACGGACCGGCCTTCAGGGCGGCCTTCATATCCTGAGTGAGACGCTCGTTCAGGTCCATGCGCAGCCAGCTCCTTCAAGACTAGTCCCGATACTTGCGCTTACGAGCAGCCTCGCTCTTCTTCTTGCGCTTGACGCTCGGCTTCTCGTAGTGCTCGCGCCGGCGAACCTCGGCGAGCACCCCGGCCCGCTGCAGCTGACGCTTGAAACGGCGAAGGGCGCTTTCCAGCGACTCGTTCTTGCCGATTTTGACTTCGGACATCCCGGATTTCCCTCCCCTCCGCTGGACCTGGGGGAAAAAGAACACGCTCCGCGATTATACCGCGGGGCAAGGCTTATGTCAAACGCTCAGGCCACCGGCCCGAGCGACCGCCCGCCCAGCACGTGGAGGTGCAGATGGAATACCTGCTGACCGGCGTCCCGGCCGGTGTTGGTGACCACGCGATAGCCCGTCTCAGCCACGCCGGTCTCCGCGGCCACCCGCTGCACGGCCGCGAACAGCCGGGCGAGGAGGTCGGCGTGCTCCGGTCCGATCTCGGCGACGGACGCCAGATGCTGCCGCGGGATGACCAGCACGTGAACCGGGGCGACGGGGTTGATGTCGCGGAAGGCCAGGACGTGCTCGTCCTCGTAGACCTTGCTGGAGGGAATCTCCCCGGCTGCGATCTTGCAGAACAGGCAATCGTGGGCCATCGGTCAATCACTCCATGGTCGGACTGCGCCGCGCAGGCGCACTTGCTTATTGTGATCAATCCCTGTCAAATTATTCTACCCCGACATTGGGAATTCCTCCACACCGGGTTCAGACAGACGTGGCGTTTCGACTCTTGTCGGCGTGCCGCTCCAGCGCCAGCTCGATCAGCCGGTCGCAGAGCTCGCTGTAGCTGATGCCGGAGGCCTCCCAGAGCTTGGGGTACATCGAGATGCGGGTGAAGCCGGGAATCGTGTTCACCTCGTTGATGAAGATCCGGTTGGTGCCCCGCTCCAGGAAAAAGTCGACCCGGGCCATGCCCGCCCCGTCGATGGCCTTGAAGGCCACGATGGCCTGCCGGCGGAACTCCTGCACCAGGTCGTCGGGCAGGTCGGCCGGGATCCGCGTCTGCGACCGGTCGTTGAAGTACTTGTCCTCGTAGTCGTAGAACTCCGCGCCCGGCAGCACTTCTCCCGGCACCGAGGCGATGGGGTCGTCGTTCCCCAGCACCGCCACCTCGATCTCGCGGGCATCGAGGCCCTGCTCGACGATAATGCGCCGGTCGAAGCGCGCCGCCTGCGCGAAAGCGTGGTCAAGGTCCTCCGGCCGCTTGACCTTGCTGATGCCCACCGAGGAGCCGAGGTTGGCCGGTTTCACGAAGAGCGGGTAGCCGGCAAAGGTGGCCTCCACGTCGGCCCTGACGGCCGCCGGGTCCCGCTCCCAGTCCCGGCGCAGGTAGACCTTGTACGGCCCGACGTTGAGGCCGGCCTGCTTGAAGAGCGCCTTGGCCACGCCCTTGTCCATGCCGGTGCTGGAGGCCAGCACGCCGCAGCCGACGTAGGGCACGCCCGCCATCTCCAGCAGCCCCTGGATCGTGCCGTCCTCGCCGTAGGTGCCGTGCAGCACGGGGAAGAAGACCACCCGCTCGGCGGGTTCGAGCGCGGGCGCTTCCCCGGCCAGCGGCACGAGCTCCCCCCGCGTCGGCTCGCCCAGCAGGCCCACGGGGAAGCCGCCGGCCGCGGCGACGCCCTCGGTGAGCGCCCGGAGCGGGTCGCCGGTCATCAGCCAGCGGCCCTCCTTGGTGATGCCGATGGGCACCACCTCGTACTTGCTGCGGTCCAGCGCCTGGAGCACGTTGCGGGCCGACATCAGCGAGACCTCGTGCTCGCCGGAGCGACCGCCGAAAAGCAGGTAGACGCGGGTCTTGGCGTTCATGTAGGCATCTCCTCTTCGCTGTGTAGGATGATCGCTCGTCCCTGCCGGGAGCCCGGCCTCAGGCGCGGCCCCCGCCCTGCGCGGCCGCGGCCTCGGGCGTCAGCGCCGCGCCGCAGTGGGGGCACTGCATGACGGGCGAGGGGCGGCCCAGGCGCTTGCCGCACTCGGGGCAGCGCCAGTCAAGCCAGATGAAGCCAAGGTATGCGCCGCCGATGCCGACGGCCACTGCCGACCGGTACAGGAGCGGCCAGTCCTGCACGCCCATCGCCAGCAGGACGAGCAGGACGGCCATGGTGGCCCAGGTGGCCAGGGTGCGGCGGTTGCGGAGTCTGCGGTAGGCCGCAAAGCGCGTCTCTTGCTGCAAGATAACACCCCCGGTGGTAGCTTCTCCAGCGCGACCGCCGCCTTCCTGCCCCGCGGCCCCCAGGCGTGAAAATCCGCGGACTGACGCATGCTACGGGGGAAACCGCGAGAGAGGGGCTGTGCGCATTGGAGCGGCGATCGGGTTCCACACTCCCCTGGCTGGTTGCGGGCGGGGCCGTGGCCGCGGCATGGCTGGTCTGGCGCCGCATGCAGCAGCCCTACTACCCCGGCGTCGCGCTGCAGGCCGGCCTGGAGATGGTCAGCCGGCGCTACCGGGTGCTCGCCATCGGCCCGCACCCGGGCGACCTGGAGCTGTTCGCCGGGGGCACGCTGCGGCTCCTGTCCCAGAACGGCAGCGCCGTCACCATGGCCGTGCTGTCGCGGGGCGAGCGGGCCACGAACCGCGCCAACATCGGAGAGATCCGCGCCCGCGAGGCCGAGCAGGCGGCGGCGATCCTGCGGGCGGAGCTGATCCAGCTGGACCTGCCCGACGGGCGGATCCGCCCCGGCCCTGACCTGGAGCGGGCGCTGGACGACCTCTGGATCCGCACCCGGCCCGAACTGGTGCTGGCCTTCGACCCCAAGGGGCCGGTGCCCCTGGGGCAGAACCCCGACCATCTCGCCCTGGGGGCGGCGGTACTGGCCAGGGCCCGCAGTTCGATCTCCCGGGGCGAGCGCATCTACTTCTACGCTGCGCGCCACCCCAACGTGCTGGTAGACATCACCGAAGTGATGCAGGAGAAGCTGAACGCCGTCAAGGCGCACCGGAGCCAGCTGCGGGGCCCGGACTGGGCGGTGAGCCTCTTCAACCGGTACGTCTGCCGCCTCCACACGGGGCGGGTGCCCGCGATGTACGCGGAGCCCTTCTACCGGCTGGTCTGAGGAGGTGAGCCCGTTGCCCCGGAAGGTACAGGCCCGCCCCGACCTGACCCTGGCCGTCAAGCGCCGCCTGTTCTCCTGCCTCTACCGGGCGGGCAGCAGCCGGTGGGCGGAGCGGCTGGCTGCCCGCCTCATGGCGCCCGACCACCCGGGCCTCGCCCTGGCGCAGGGCGAGCTGCTGGTCACCACGCCCCGGCGGGTGCTGGCGCTGACGGCCCACCCCGACGACCTGGAGTTCTTCTGCGGCGGCACCCTCCGGCGGATGGCCCTCGCCGGCAGCCGCATCACCGCGGTCGTCTTCTCCGACGGCGAGAAGCGCGGCAACTGGGAGGACCTGGCCGGCGAGCGGCAGGCGGAACAGTGGCTCGCCGCCCGCATCCAGGGGTACGAGACGGTTCAGTTCCTCGGCCTGCCCGACTTCGGACTGGCAGAGGACCCCCGCCTGGAGCGGGCGCTGGCCCGCGCCTGGGACCGCGCGGCCCCGGAGGTGGTCTTCGCCTTCGACCCGAAGGAGCTGGTGCCGGGGATGGCCAACCGCGACCACAAGGCGCTGGGGCGCACGGTGTTGGACGTGGCCCGGTCGCGGGTCTCGGGCGGTGCGCAGGTCTACTTTTACGGCACGCGCAGCCCGGACGTGCTGGTGGACATCACCGCCGTGATGGCCGACAAGCTGCGGGCGGTGAAGGCGCACCGCAGCCAGATGGTCTACCTGGACGAGGCCGAGACCGACGGGGCGGTCCGCCTCATGGGGCGCATCATGGCCGGACGCTCCGGGGCGACCTACGCCGAGGGGCTCTTCCGGCTGATGTGACGTCTGGCGGGGGCCGCGAGTTGCGCTACCCCATCTCGCCGCGGGCGTACAGGATTGCGGCAGCAGCAGCCAGCGGGGCCGTCTCCGTGCGCAGGATCCGCGGCCCCAGCGTGACGGGGATCGCACCGGCGGCCCGGGCCAGCGCCACCTCATCGGCCGTGAGTCCCCCCTCGGGGCCGATGAAGAGCGCGTAGGACAGCGCGTCCGGATGGGCCTCCAGTACCGCCTTCAGCGGCTCCCCGCCCTCCTCCCAGGGGACCAGGGCGAGATCGAACCCGGCGATGCCCGCCACCGCCTCCTTCCACGTCACCGGTGCGGACACGCGGGGCACGGCCCCCCGGCGCGACTGCTCCGCCGCCTCCCGCGCGATGCGCTGCCAGCGCTCGGTGCGGTCGGCGGCCTTCTTCGCGTCCAGCTTCACCACGCTGCGGGCCGCCGCGACGGGGATGAACTCGGCGATGCCCAACTCCGTGCCGTGCTGGATCACGAACTCCATCTTCTCCCCCTTGGCGAGCCCCTGGAAGAGCGCGATGCGGATGCGCGGCTCGCCCGTCGCCGGGCGGCTGCCCACCACGCGCCCGCAGGCCAGCCCGTCCTCCACCGCCTCGAGGACGCAGTCGTAGGCCACGCCCCCGGCGAGGGCGATGAACGGCGTGCCGGGCGCCGCGCGCATCACGCGCAGCAGGTGGTGGGAGTCCGCGCGGGAGAGGACGACGCGCCCGCTCTCCACCCGGTCCAGGAAGAAGCGGGTCGTCACGGCTTCATCGCCAGGATGGCCACCCAGCCGTCCTGCTCCCGGATGCCCACCGGCAGCAGCCAGGCCTCGGTCATCGCCGCGGCCACCGCGTCCCGCTTCTCGGCGATGATCCCCGAGGCCAGGAACCGGCCGCCGGGCTTCAGCCTGGCGTGGACGTCGGGCAGGATCTCCTGGATCACCGAGGCGATGATGTTGGCCACAATCAGGTCTGCCTCTTCCGCCTCCACCTGGTCCAGCGTCGCCCGCCGCACCTCGACGGGCGCCCCGTTGCGCCGGATGTTCTCCTCCGCCACCTGCACCGCCACCGGGTCGATGTCGACCGCGAGCACGGAGCCCGCGCCGAGTCGGTGGGCAGCGATGGCCAGGATGCCGGAGCCCGTGCCCACGTCGATCACGCGGCTGCCGGGCGTGACCAGCCGCTCCAGCCAACGCAGGCAGAGGGCGGTGGTGGCGTGCGTCCCGGTGCCGAAGGCCATGCCCGGATCCAGGTAGAGCGGCAGGTCGCCCGGCTGCAGGTCGTGCTGCTCCCAGGAGGGGATGACCACCAGCCGCTCGCCCAGGCGCAGCGGCTTGAAGTAGGCCTTCCAGTTGTTCGCCCAGTCCTCGTCCTCGACCCAGCGGAAGCGGGCGGGCTCGATGGCGCCCAGGCCCATGCCCCGGAGGCGGTCCAGCGCCGCCTCGAGGCGCAGCCGCTGCTGCTCCAGGTCGTCGGTCTCCGGCAGCCAGCCCGTCACCGTCACCCACTCGGGGTCCCCGGGCACCAGGTCCGTGATCTCCCAGTTGGGCCGGTTCTCCAGCACAGCCAGCGGGTCGTCGACGGCGTAGCCGCTGCCGCTCAGCTCCATCAGCAGGTTGCCCACCGCGTCGGCCGCCGCCCGGCGGCAGCGGATGGTCGTCTCCAGATAACGCAAGATCTGCTCCTCCTCGTTCAGTCCGCCGCCACCTGCCGCACCTCGTCGGGCAGCGCAAGCGGCTCGGACTCGGGGTACGTCCACTCCAGCCTGTACTGGAAGCTCGAGCCCCGCTGTGCCGGGCGCTCCACCAGGATGGAGAAGGCCAGGGGGCGCAGGCTCCGGGTGTCCACCCAGAGCCGGTAGGCCACCTGCTCGTCCGGCCCGGCCGGCGCCACCCGCATCACGGCGGGGTCCAGGTCCAGGGCGAAGACTGCGGCCTCCGCCCCGCCCAGCCGCTCCCGGCCCAGCAGCTCGGCCCCGCGCAGGCCCACCACCAGCGGCGCGGCCAGGTTGTCCGGCTGAAACGCCGCCACCTCGGCCACATCGTCGGCCGTCACCCGGAGCCAGCCCCCGCCGCGCACCTGCCGCACGAAGAGCCCGCCCTCCGCCAGGTAGTATTCGAAGGGCGTGCGGGCGGGGCCGCTGCCCACGTCGCCGGAGAGGTGCAACAGCAGCGGGTCGGCCTGGTACTGGCCCGACAGCCGGGTCGCCGGGAAGAAGCCGTCGGGAGAGGTACCCGTCAGCTCGGCCGTAAAGTCGTAGCGCGCCGCGGCCAGCAGGGCTCTTCCGGCCGCCTCCACCACCTGCTCGGGGGCGAGGCCCCGGGTGCGGTCGGTGAGTGTGTTGAAGGCCCAGGCGCCCAGCGCCGCCAGGAGGACCAGGAGCAGCGCGCCCAGCGCCCGGCGGGCGCGCCGGCGCCGCCTTGCGGCCGCCCACGCCTCGGGCGGCAGTGCAGGATCGAGTACCGGATCACGGCGGACCGACCAGGACACGGCTGCACCTCCAATGTCAACAGGGCCTCCCCCGCGCATGGGGGGAGGCCCGCTCCTTGCGCTAACGGCCACCCAGGGCATCCTTCATCTTCTCGAAGAACCCCTTCTCCTTGTGCTCGGCCATGCCGGAGACCCGCTCGCCGCGGAGGGCGGCCAACTCCATGAGCAGCGCTCGCTCCCGCTCGGAGAGGCGCCCCGGCGTCTTCACCCTGATCACCACGTGCTGGTCTCCCCGGCCCGAGCCCCGCAGGCGCTTGACGCCCTTGCCCTTCAGCCGGATTGTGTCGCCCGGCTGCGTGCCCTCGGGCACCCTGATGACCTCGGGCCCGTCCAGCGTCTGCACCTCGATCTCGGTGCCCAGGGCGGCCTGGATGAAGGAGATCTCGGCCTCGCTGTACAGGTCGTCGCCCTCGCGGCGGAACCGCCGGTCGGGCCTCACCCGCATCACGATATAGAGGTCGCCGGGGGCGCCGCCCCGCTCGCCGGCCTCGCCGTAACCGGGCATGCGCAGGCGCTGCCCGGTGTCCACGCCGCCCGGCACCCTCACCTCGACCCGCTTCGTCTTCTGCACGCGCCCGCGCCCGTGGCAGGCGGGGCAGGGCGACTCGATGATCTTGCCCTCGCCCCGGCAGCGGTCGCAGGTGCTGACGTTGACGAACCGGCCGAAGACGGTGTTCTGGGTAACCTGAATCTGCCCGGTGCCCTTGCACCTGGGGCACGTGACCGGGTTCGTGCCCGGCCGGGCTCCGGAGCCGCCGCAGGTGTCGCAGTCCTCGGTGCGGGGGACGCGCAGCTCCTTGGTGCAGCCGAAGGCGGCCTCTTCCAGGGTCAGCTCCAGCTCGTACTCCAGGTCCGCGCCGCGCACCGGCCCGCGTGCGGTCCGCTGCCGCCCGCCGCCGAAGAACATCTCGAAGATGTCGCCAAAGCCCCCGAAATCGCCCTGCCCGAAGCCGCCGAACCCCTCGAAGGGGTTGCCGCCCATGCCGCCCATCTGCTCCGCGGCGTGGCCAAACTGGTCGTAGCGGGCCCGCTTCTCGGGATCGGAGAGGGTCTGGTAGGCCTCGTTGATCTCCTTGAACTTCTCGGCGGCGTTGGGGTCGTCCTTGTTGGCGTCCGGGTGGTACTTGCGCGCGAGGGTGCGGAAGGCCTTCTTGATCTCGGCCTCGGTGGCGTTCCGGGGTACGCCCAGCACCTCGTAGTAGTCGCGTTTGGCCAGTCGGCCCACCCCCCTACTCCTTAGAAGTTACCACCAGGGCAGCGCCGGGGCAAGTGACAGGAGGGGGGCTCGAGCGGCCCCCCTCCCGAACCGCAGTCCAGTGCGGCCTACTTGTCCTCGTCCTTCACCTTGAAGTCGGCGTCCATGTGCTCGCCGCCGCCGGCCTCCTGGCCGGTCTGGGCGTTGGCGCCGGCCCCGGCGCCCGCCTTCTCGTAGATGGCCGCCGAGAGCTTGTAAACGGCCTCGGTCAGCTTCTCCGTGGCCTGCTTGATCGCCTGGGCGTCGGTGCCCTTGAGGGCCTCCTTCACCGGATCGATGGCGTTCTTCACGGCGTCCAGCAGCGACTGGTCGATGCCCTTGCCCTCGGACTCCTTGAGCATCTTCTCTGCATTGTACACCGCGGCGTCCGCATTGTTGCGGATCTCGGCCTCCTCGCGGCGCCGCTTGTCCTCGGCGGCCATCGCCTCGGCCTCCTTGATGGCCTTCTCGATCTCCTCCTTGGACATGGACGTCTGCGACTGGATGGTGATCTTCTGCTCCTTGCCGGTGCCCAGGTCCTTGGCCGAGACGTGCACGATGCCGTTGACGTCGATGTCGAAGGTGACCTCGATCTTGGGCACGCCGCGCGGCGCCGGCGGGATGCCGTCGAGGATGAACCGGCCCAGGGTCTTGTTGTAGGCGGCCATCTCGCGCTCGCCCTGCAGGACGTGGATCTCCACCTGAGTCTGGCCGTCCGCGGCGGTGGAGAAGATCTGGCTCTTCCGGGTCGGGATGGTGGTGTTCCGCTCGATCAGCTTGGTGAACACGCCGCCCAGGGTCTCAATGCCCAGGGAGAGCGGGGTGACGTCGAGCAGCAGGACGTCCTTCACGTCGCCCTTGATGACGCCGGCCTGGATGGCGGCGCCCATGGCGACGACCTCGTCCGGGTTGATGCCCTTGTACGGCTCCTTACCGAAGAAGCGGCGCACGGCCTCCTGCACGGCCGGGATGCGGGTGGAGCCGCCCACCAGCAGCACCTTGTCGATCTCGCCGGGCTCCACGCCCGCGTCCTTCAGGGCCTGGCGGGTGGGGCCCATCGTGGCCTCCACCAGGTCGGCCGTCAGCTCCTCGAACTTGGCCCGGGTGAGGGTCTCGTCCAGGTGGACCGGCCCCTCGCTGGTCATAGTGATGAAGGGCAGGTTGATGTTGGTGGTCGTCACGGAGGAGAGCTCGACCTTCGCCTTCTCGGCGGCCTCGCGCAGCCGCTGCAGCGCTTGCTTGTCCTTGCGGAGGTCGATGCCATGCTCCCGCTGGAAGCGGTCGGCGACGTAGTTCACGATGCGCTCGTCGAAGTCGTCGCCGCCCAGCTTGTTGTTGCCGGCCGTCGCGATGACCTGGAAAGTGCCGCCGCCGAGCTCGAGGATCGACACGTCGAACGTGCCGCCGCCCAGGTCGAAGACCAGGATCCGCTGGTCGTCGCCCTTGTCGAGGCCGTAGGCCAGCGCCGCCGCGGTCGGCTCGTTGATGATGCGCAGGACCTCGAGGCCGGCGATGGTGCCGGCGTCCTTGGTCGCCTGCCGCTGGGAGTCCGTGAAGTAGGCCGGCACGGTGATGACCGCCTGCGTGATCTTCTCGCCCAGCTTCGCCTCGGCGTCGGCCTTCAGCTTGGCCAGGATCATCGCCGAGATCTCCTGCGGCGTGTATGTCTTGTCGTCGATGCGGACCTTGTAGTCGCTGCCCATGTGCCGCTTGATCGAGATGATCGTGCGGTCGGGGTTGGTGATGGCCTGCCGCTTGGCCACCTTGCCGACCAGCCGCTCGCCGGTCTTGCTGAACGCCACCACCGACGGGGTGGTGCGGTCGCCCTCCGCGTTCTCCAGCACGGTGGGCTCGTTGCCATCCATCACGGCCACGACCGAGTTGGTCGTGCCGAGGTCAATGCCGATCACCTTGGCCATCTGCCGTAAAGCCTCCTTGTTCTGGTCTGCCCGCTAGCTGCGCCTGTTGACCTTGACCAGGCTCGCCCGGATCACCCTGTCGCCCAGCCGGTACCCCTTCTGGAACTCGGCCAGCACCACGCCGTCCTCCTGCTCCGGGTCCTCATCGGTCATCATGGCCTCGTGCAGGTTGGGGTCGAAGGGCTTGCCGACCGCCTCGATCGGGGTGACGCCCTCCTTCTCCAGAACGGCCCGGAACGCGCGCGCCGTGAGCTCGACGCCCTCGCGCAGCCGCTCGTCGCCAGGGGTGGGCGGTGTGGCCAGCGCTCTTTCAAGATTGTCCAGTACGGGCAGAAGGTTCAGGAGCAGCCGCTGGTTCCCGTAGACCGCCACTTCCTCCTTCTCCCGCTGCATGCGGCGCCGGTAGTTCTCAAAGTCGGCGTGCAGCCGGATGAGCCGTTCGGTCAGTTCGGCCACCTTCGCCTCGGCGGCCTGCGCTGCCTGGCTCTCCTGGTCAGCGGAGGCGGCCTCCGGTGCTTCGGCGGCCGGCTGGGCTGTCTCCGTCTGCTCCTGCTCCGGAGCGCCGTCCGGCGGCGGTTCTGGTGGCGTCTGATCCCGGGGGGTGTTCCTGGACTGCTCCTCCATCGATGCCGGTCACCTCTTCTCCTTGTTAGCACTCGGTCGAACCGAGTGCTAACGCATCCACAAATGAACATAGCACCCACCTGTACCCGTGTCAAGCCCCGCACAGGGCGCGGAAAAGCCCGGGGATGCGTTTCCCCGGGCGAATCGCCTCAGCCCCTCCTGGTCGCCTCATTGAGGTAGGCGGAGATGGAGTTCAACACGGAGACCACCCGCGCGTACTCCATGCGCTTGGGGCCGATCACGCCCATCTTGCCGATGATCTCGTCGCCCAGCCGGTAGGTGGCCGTGACGATGGAGCAGTCCGCCAGCTCGCGCACCCGGATCTCCTCGCCGATCTGGACCTCCACCCCGTCGGTCTCCTTCTCGGGCTGCAGCAGGTCGACGACCGACTCTTCGTGCTCCAGGAACGAGAGCAGGCCCTTCAGCCGGTTGACGTCGCGAAACTCGGGCTGGTCCAGCATGTGGGTGGTGCCGCCCAGGTAGAGCCGCCGGCGCTCCCCGGGCTCCATCCGCTGCTCGAGGAAGTAGAGCGCCTGCTCCAGCAGCGAGCCGTACCGGGAGAGTTCCCGCTGCAGCGCCTGGAGCGCCCCCCTGGAGAGCGACTCCACGCGCTGGCCCCGCAGCTGCTCGTTCAGGACCTCGGTCACCTGCTGAAACTCCAGAAGGGTGACCTCGTAGGGCATCTCCAGCACCTTGTTCTCGATCATGCCGCTGTCCGTAATGTAGACCAGCAGCGCCTTGTCACCGCTCAGCGGCACCAGGCGCAGCTCCTTGAAGACGGCCTTCTCGAACTGCGGGCCGGAGATCACCGCGGTGAGGTGGGTGGTATCGGAGAGAAGCCGGGCTGTCTCACGCACCAGGGTGTCGATCTCGTAGATCTTCCGCTCGAACGTGCGCCGGATGCGCTCCCGCTCGGCTTCGGTGATCGAGTACTCGGGCATGAGGCAGTCGACGTAGTAGCGGTAGCCCCGGTCGGACGGGATCCGGCCAGCCGAGGTGTGCGGCTGCTCCAGGTAGCCCAGTTCCTCCAGGTCAGACATCTCGTTGCGGATGGTGGCAGGACTGACTCCGAGGTTGTACTTGCGCGCAATCGTCCGTGATCCGACCGGCTCGGCGGTGGCAACGTAGTCTTCGATGATCGCCTGCAGCACCTTGTTCTTGCGGTCATCAATCACGGGGAGTCACCTCCGCTTGACCCCATAGGCCAAAAAGGCATTGACTGGTTAGCAGTCAACGCCTACGAGTGCTAACGCACCTAGCTTGAAAATAGCATCAGACGCCTCGAAAGTCAAGCCGCCCTAGGGCTCGCAGTGCGCGCAAAACGAGGGCCGGAGGCGCACAGCCCCGGCCCCTCGCCTGCTTGGGTTACTCCCACTCGATCGTGCCCGGGGGCTTTGAGGTCATGTCGTAGACCACCCGGTTGACCTGCGGCACCTCGTTGACGATGCGGTTGGAGATGCGCTCCAGCAGCTCCCACGGGAACCGGTAGAAGTCGGCCGTCATGCCGTCCTCCGAGGTAACTGCCCGCAGGACGATCGGGTAGGCGTAGGTCCGCTCGTCGCCCATCACACCCACGCTGCGCACGTCCGGCAGCACGGCGAACGCCTGCCAGATCTTGTCGTACAGCCCGGCCTTCCGGATCTCCTCGATGTAGATCGCGTCGGCCTCCCGCAGGATCGCCAGCTTGTCCGGCGTGACCTCGCCCAGCACCCGGATGCCCAGCCCCGGGCCCGGGAACGGGTGGCGGCCGACGATCTCCTCGGGCACGCCCAGGGTGCGGCCCACGGCGCGCACCTCATCCTTGAACAGCTCCCGGAAGGGCTCGATCAGCTGGAACTTCATCTCCTTCGGCAGCCCGCCCACGTTGTGGTGCGACTTGATCACCTGCGCGGTCCCGGTGCCCGACTCGATGACGTCTGGGTAGACGGTGCCCTGCACCAGGTAGTCGATCTGCCCCAGCTTGCGCGCCTCGTCCTGGAAGACGTAGATGAACTCGTTGCCGATGATCTTCCGCTTCTGCTCGGGATCGGTGACGCCCTTCAGCTTGCTGAGGAAGCGCTCGGAGGCGTCCACGTGCACCAGCTTGATGCGGAAGCGGTCCCGGAAGGTGCGGACCACCTGCTCCGCCTCGCCCTTGCGCAGCAGGCCGTGGTCGACGAACATGCAGGTCAGCTGGTCGCCGATCGCCTGGTGGACGAGCACCGCGGCCACGGAGGAGTCGACGCCGCCCGACAGGGCGCAGAGCACCTGGCCGTCACCCACCCGCCGGCGGATCGCCTCGACCTGGCTGGCGATGAAGGACTCCGTGGTCCAGTCGCCCTTGCATCCTACAATGTTAAAGAGGTAGTTCTTGATGATCTCCCGGCCCTGCAGCGTGTGCACCACCTCGGGGTGGAACTGCACGCCGTAGAAACGCCGGCCGTCGTCGCCGATGACGGCGACGGGCGTGTTCTCTGTCGAGCCCAGCACCCGGAAGCCCTGCGGCACCCTGACGACCGAGTCGAAGTGGCTCATCCAGACCTGGGTCTCGCCGCCGAGCCCGCGGAACAGCGGGTGCTCGCCGGGCGCCAGGCGGAGAACCGCCTTCCCGTACTCCCCGCGGTCGGGGCGCTCCACCGCGCCGCCCAGCTGCAGCGCCATCAGCTGCATGCCGTAGCAGATGCCGAGGACCGGGATGCCCAGCTCGTACACGGCCGGGTCGATGCGCGGGGCGCCCTCGCCGTAGACCGAAGCCGGCCCGCCGGAGAAGATGATCCCGCTGACGTTCGCCTCCCGGAAGCGGCTCGCCGGTGCGCTCGCAGGCCAGATCTCGCAGTAGACTTGCAGCTCGCGCACGCGGCGTGCGATCAGCTGTGAATACTGACCGCCGAAATCGACGACGACAATCAGATCACTATGGCGACTCATCCTGCCTCTCCTTCCGCAGCGCGGCGCACCTTACGACTCGTAGATCTCTGGCTTGAGGATGCAGATCTCGCGCAGGTTGCGGTACTTCTCCCGGAAATCGAGCCCCATCCCGACCACGAAGAAGTCGGGCACCTCGAAGCCACGGTAGTCCACGGTGACGGGAACCTTGCGGCGCGAGGGCTTGTCCAGCAGGGCGGCCACCTTGAGGGAAGCCGGGCCGCGCTGGGACAGGTAGTCCTTCAGGAACTTGATCGTCAGTCCGGTATCGACGATGTCCTCGACGATCAGCACATGCCGCCCCTCGAGGGTATAATCGAGGTCGAGCAGCACGCGGTGCACGCCGGTGGACTTCGTCGCAGCGCCGTAGGACGAGATGCGCATGAAGTCCAGCTCGGCCGGGATCGTGATCGCGCGGAACAGGTCGGAGCAGAACAGGGCAGCGCCCTTCAAGATGCCAACCACAACCAGGTCCTTGCCGGCGAAGTCGGCCGAGATCTGCGCGCCCAGCTCCGCGATCTTGGCCTTGATCTCCGCCTCCGAGATCAGTACACGTTCCACATCCTGCTGCACCGTTCCGGTCTCCTCTCCTGCCCTGAATTCGCCTGTTTTGGCAACAGTCTACCCATCCTGTCCGGAGGCGTCAAGGCCGCATCGGACCATATAAAAAGGGTTCGCCGCGCACGGCGGCGAACCCCTCGGGCGGCCTGTTGAACTCGAATCAGGCGAAGACCGTCTGGGCGGTCCGGCGGTGTGCGAAGAGCCGGCCGGATTCGTAGTCGTCCCAGAACGCCAGCAGACCGTCTGCGATGACTTCCGCCATGCCCACGGTCTGATCGAGGCCGGCGAACCAGATCATGAACGGGAAGTTGGCCGTACCGCCCATGATGTGCATCTGGCCCACCCGGGGCAGGCTCTTGCCCATGGCGGCACCGGGGCGCAGGGGCCCCCGGTTCAGCGTGATGCGGCCGGGGCGGCCCACCGCGGCGTCCACCGCGATGAGGTAGGGCAGCTTCTCCCGCCGCAGGGCGCCGGCCCAGGCCTCGAAGAGCCGGCCCCGCAGGTTGGTGGCGTGCACGGGGTTCTCCAGGTCGCCGACGTACTCCCCGGTGAAGCCCTTCCGCTTCAGGAACCAGCCGATGAACGGCCCCAGGGAGTCGCCGGTGGAGCTCGTGGCGCCCACCAGGAAGAAGACGGGCAGATACCGCTCCGGCTGCAGGAGCGAGCGGAACTGCAGGCCGAGCGCGGTCGCCAGCTGTTTCGCAGCCGTCGGTTCCCGGAAATGCACGTCCAGCACCGGTGAAGGCACGCCGTCGCGGGGCACCGGGCACTCCTCCTCTGTTCTGGTAATTCCGACTATAACAGGAGTTACCCGCACTGTCAATCGTTGGATATGGGGGATGGCATATGGATTTTCCCCTGCGCGTTCTCCAGCCGTTCCTCGGCGCCCGCATCGTGAAGACCGGCCTGGCTGTCTTCCTGACGCTCGTCCTGCTGCACCGGCTGGGCTCCAGCTACGCGACCTTCGGCGCTGTCGCCGCGGTGCTCGCCGTCCAGCCCGCCATCAGCAAGGCGCGGGAGACGTTCCGGCAGCAGCTGCTGGGCAACGCGGTGGCCGGCCTCGTGGCCACGCTGCTGGGCATGTGGCTGCCGGTGACCCCGCTCACGATGGCCCTCGGGGCGATCCTCGCCCTCGGCCTGCTGGTGCGCTTCCGCCTGACGGAGGCAGCGGGGCTGGCGGTCGTCGTCGTCCTCTTCGTGATGGACAGGCCCGAGCACGACTTCCTGCTGTACACGCTGGAACGCATGGGCATCATCGTGGTCGGCATGGCGGTGGGGTTCGTGGTCAACCGGCTGATCCGCCCGCCTGACGTGCTGGGGCGCGCCCGGGCCGAAATCGCCTCCGGGGAGCGGGCGGTCGACCAGTTCATGGAGCGGCTGCTGCTCAGCCTGGGCGCCCCGCAGGAGTACCAGAAGGAACAGATCAAGCGGGATGCGGCCAGGGCGCAGGAGCACCTGGCAGCCGCCCGGGCCGCGCTCGACCTGGGCGAATCCGATGTCCCGCCGGCGCAGGCGGCGGTGCTCAGGCAGGCGAACAGTTCACTGTTCGTCTTCGTCGAGGCGATCATGGACGTCCACAAGCTGGTGCTGGAGGCCGGCGGCCTGCCGCACGGTCCGGAGCGGGAACTGCTGACGGCGGTTCTCCGGTCGCTGCAGCGGTACCGGGCCTCCGTGCTGGGCCAGGCGCTGCACGGCGCCGCCGCCGACCCGGACGCCGCGCGCAGCTTCCATTCCGCCCTGGCCGCGTTCGGTCAACGGGTGGAGCGGCTGGTCGACCTGCGCGATCGCCGCGACTTCGGCCTGCAGTTGCATCTCGTACTGGCCGAGATCCGTCATATGGGATGGCGCGTCGACTCGCTGGCGCGCCTCTGCGGACAGGGATGACGGCAGGGGCCGCGAGGCACGGTCCTGCCGTCGTGATCCGCCCACCGGGCTACTGCACGAGGCCGTAGCCGGGATAGAAGCCGTAGGGGATGCCCACCATGCCGGGTGGGTACTGCTTGGCGAACCCCCCGCCCGGGGTCGGGCCCCAGCCGGGCATCTTGCCCTTGCCGAAGGGCATCCAGCCCTTGCCGAAGGGCTTGCCGCCCTTGCCGTAGAGCATGTCGCCCATGCCCGGGGACATGTCGCCCTTGCCGTAGGGCATGTCGTCCTTGCCGAAGGGCATCCAGCCCATGCCGGGCATCTTGCCCTTACCGGAGGGCATCCAGTCCATGCCGGGCATGCCGCCCTTGCCGAAGGGCATCCAGCCCATGCCGGGGCCCATTCCGCCCATGCCGGAGGGCATCCAGCCCATGCCGGGGCCCATTCCGCCCATGCCGGAGGGCATCCAGCCCATGCCGGGGCCCATTCCGCCCATGCCTGAGCCCATACCGGAGCCCATGCCGCCCATGCCGGAAGGCGTGCCGCACATGCCGCATTGCATGCCGCCGCCCTGATTCATGTCACCCGTTCCGCCCCGGGTGCCAGAGCCGCCTGCCCCGGGGGAAGAGGGGAATCCTACGGGTCCGTAAAACATCGACTTCACCCCCGTTCCTCAGGGTATGAGCCGGCGGCGCGAACAGTGCCGCACGGGCACGCCCGCAGGGCAGAGGCCTGTCCGGGTGGTAATACTGAAGGAGTTGTTCACACGCATGGCCGCCGTCACGCGCGACTTCACCGTCTCCACGTTTGTCGTCCACGAACAGAAGGTGCTGCTCCTCTGGCATCGCAAGCTGGCGATGTGGCTTCCCCCGGGCGGACACATCGAGCCCGGCGAACTGCCCGACGAGGCCGCCGTCCGCGAGGTGCGGGAGGAGGCCGGCCTCGAGGTCGTCCTCACCTCGCCGCCCGGGCTGCCCCCGGTTCCCGGCCCGCGCCAGCTGGCCCGGCCGGAGGGCATTCAGCTCGAGGAGATCGAGCCCGGCCACGAGCACATCGACCTCATCTACTTCGCCCGCCCGGCGGACCCGGCGGCGGTCAGGCCGGTGGCCAACGACGAGGTGGAGCGGGTGGGCTGGTACGGCCGCCCCGACCTGGACCGGATCCCGCTGACACCCGAGGTGCGCACCTGGGTGGAGAGGGCCCTGGCGGCCGCCGCAGAACGGGAGTGAACGCCGATGCGCAGAGTGCTCGTCCTGCTGGTTGCGCTGCTCGCGCTGACGGCCGGATGCGGGGGGGAGCTGACCACGGCAGAGGCCGCTGCGGCCAGCGCACAGCGGTTCATGGCGTCCCTCTCGGCGGGCGACTTCGCCGGGGTGTGGGGCGCGCTGACCAGCGAGGCCCGGGAGCGGATGGGGAGCAGCGCCGTGGCCGCGTACCTGCGTGAGACCGAGGTGGAGTACGACCGCGTCGGCGACGCGGTGGAGGTGGAGCCGGGGTTGATGCGCGTGCCCGTCGCCGGCCTGACGGTGACGGACCCCGGACGCACCGTGAAGTGGCCGGAGGCCTGGCTGACGCTCCGGCAGGAGGGCGATGGCTGGCTCGTGGCCTGGGCCGATCCCCTCTTCGACGCCGCCCTGAGCGCCTACCACAACACCGAGTACGTGGAGCAGCTGGATCTGGCCCGCGCCATCGTCGCCATCGACCCGTACCACTACCGGGGCCACCTGGAGATGCACTACGCCTTCCGCGGCCTCGGCCGGCTCCGGCAGGCCGAGCACGCGCTGCAGCTGGCGCAGGAGCGGGCGACGGCGGCGCAGAAGCCTGACGTGCTGGCCGCGTGGGCCCGCTTCAAGCTCGCGATCGGCGCGCCGGCCGACGCCCTGGGCTACGCCCAACAGGCGCTGGACCTCGCCAAGCCGTACTACCCCGGAACGTACTCCCCCGCCTGGTGGGCGGAGACCCTGGTGCTGAGCGGGCAGGCTGCCCTGGCGCTGGGGGACGGGGAGACTGCGGCCCTCTACGCGGAGGCGGCCGCCGCCGCAGACCCGAAAAATGCGGCGCTGGCCCTGTTCCGGCAGCAGTTGCCCGCATTGCCCGCGAATGAGCCATAGTACGAGGTGAGGGCCAGATGGACCCAAAGCTGCAGGCCTGCGGTGTGATCCTGGCCGGAGGCCGCTCGACCCGGATGGGCAGCAACAAGGCGCTCCTCGAGCTGGAGGGGGAACCGCTGGTGAGCCGCCTCGCACGCCGGTTCACTGGCTGGTTCGAGCAGGTCGTGATCGTCACGAACACCCCCGACGAGTACGCCTTCCTCCAGTTGCCGATGGTCGGCGACCGGATCCCCGGCCTGGGCCCGCTGGGCGGGCTCGAGGCCGGCCTGCGCGCGAGCCGGTTCGAGCACGCCTTCTTCTGCGCCGTGGACATGCCCTTCGTGGACGAGGCCCTGGTCCGCTTCATGGTGGGCGAGGCCCGGGGGTACGACATCGTCGTCCCCGCGGTGGACGGCGAGTTCGAGCCGATGCACGCCGTCTACGGCAAGGGCTGCCTTCCGTTCATCACCCGGAACCTGGATTCCCGGCGGCTGCGGCTGGTCTCCATCTTCGACGAGGTGCGCGTCCGGGTCGTCGAGGGCGAGGAACTGCTCCGCTTCGGCGACCCCGCTCGGCTCTTCTTCAACTGCAACACGCCGGCTGATTGGGAACAGGCCCGCCTGCGGGCGCGACAGGAAGGCTGATCCGCTATGCACAAGTCCAGGTCGCTTCTGATCTCCATGCTCTCGCTCGGGCTGCTGGCCGGTGCCTCACTCCTGCTGCCCCTCTACTTTCCGGGCATCGGGCAGCCGCTTCCGCCGCCCTTGACCAGTCTGGCAATCGCCGCGATCATCGGCCTCCTGGTGTGGCTGGCCCAGCCCTGGCGCGTGGCCATCCGCGGTGCGCGCGGCGACATCTCGATCTCCATGGCCATCGACGTGGCGGCCATGCTCCTGTACCACCCCTTCATCGCCGCGCTCGGTTCGGCGGTGGGCACCGCCAGCCACCACTTGTTCGGCCTGCCCTTCATCCGGCCGCGGACGTGGGAGAACCGGGTGGCCAGGGCCGCGGTACGCGGCGTGGTCACCTTCGCCGCCGTGGCCCTGGGCGGCTGGGCGGCGGAGATGCTCAGGCCGGCACCGGGGGACATCGTGTTCAGCCAGGACTGGCTGGCCATCTTCGTCGGCATCTCGATCCGGCTGCTCATCCGTATCGTGGGCTACCCACTGGGCATGGCGGCGCTGCGGAGGGACCCCGTCTGGGAGAGCCTGCGCAGGGAGTGGGAGCGCCTGCCACTCGTCCCCTTCCTCCTGACCACCACGCTGGGCGGGACGGCCGCGCTGATCTTCCAGTACCAGCCGCCGGCGATCGTGCTGCTGTTCGGCCCGCTGGCCGCCACCTGGGCGCTGTCACAGGAGTTCCGCCGGCTGAACGAGCTGCTGGACACGCTGGAGGACAAGGTCCAGGACCGGACGGCCCGCCTGGAGGAGACGGTCACCGCGCTGGAGCGGCGGCTGGCGGAGTCGGAGGCCCTGCACGCCGTGGACGAGGCGATCAGCACGGCGATCCACCCGGACGAGGTGCTCGCCGTCATCGCCCGGGAGTCGGTGCGGGTGACGGGCGGGTCGTCGGCGCTGGTGACGCTGCTGACGGCCGACAACCGCCAGTTCGTGCGGGCGACCAGCGGCGAGGGCATGGAGAAGTACATCGGGCTCGAACTGCCCATGCAGGGCAACCTGACGAGCCTGGTGCTGCAGACGGGCCTGCCCCACGTCTCGCGCAATCCGGAGCGGGACCCGCGCCTCAACCAAGACCTGGTGCGGGCGGGGCGGTGGCGGGACGTGATCGAGGCGCCGATCCGCACCAAGGACCGGACCCTGGGCGTGCTGGTTGTGGCCAGCCAGCAGCCGGACCGATTCGACGAACAGCACCTGCGGCTGCTGACGCTGCTCGCCAACCAGGCCGGCCGCCTGATCGAGAACTCCGAGCTGCACGCCAAGGCGCGGGAGGTCGCCGTGCTCGAGGAGCGCAACCGGCTGGCCCGCGAACTGCACGACTCGGTGACCCAGGTGCTGTTCGGCCTGACGCTGAACCTGGAGTCGGCGGCCAGCGTGCTCTCCCGCAACCCCGAGAAGGCGGCCTCGCTGGTGACCCGCTCGCAGGAGATGGCCGCCGAGGCGCTGGCCGAGATGCGGTCGCTGATCTTCGAGCTGCGGCCGGCGGCCCTCCAGGAGAAGGGGCTGGCGATGGCCCTCAGCAACCACGTCAACCTCTTCCGCCGCCGGCACGGCATCGACGTCTCGCTGACGCTGGAGGGCGACGAGCGGCTCCCGCCCGAGGTGGAGTTCGCCCTGTACCGGGTGGCGCAGGAGGCGCTGAACAACGTGGCCAAGCACGCCAGGGCGCAGCATGTGCGGGTGCGGCTGCAGCTTCAGCCCGACGAGGCCCGGCTGGAAGTGTGCGATGATGGCATCGGATTTGATCCGAACGCTGGCACGCGGGGCGGTTCGTTCGGTATGATCGGGATGAGGGAGCGGTTGAGCGAAGTAAAGGGTTTCCTTGAGGTCGAGTCTGCGCCAGGCCAGGGAACCTGCATCCGGGGCCGCATTCCCCTAGCTGCCGGAGGTGACGCCCGATGAACCCCATTCGAGTTCTGATCTGCGATGACCACTTCATGGTGCGACAGGGGCTCGCGACCTACTTCGGGCTGCAGGACGACTTCGAGGTCGTCGGCGAGGCCGCGGACGGCCGGAAGGCGGTCGAGATGGTGCGCCAGCTGAAGCCCGACGTCGTGCTGATGGACCTGATGATGCCCGAACTCGACGGCCTGAGCGCCCTGCGGGAGCTGAAGGGAACCGGGGCACGGGTAATCATCCTCACCTCGTTCCTGGATCTGGAGAAGGCGATGTCGTGCATCGAGGAGGGCGCGCTGGGGTTCCTGACGAAGGACATCGAGCCCGCCGACCTGGTCGATGCCATCCGCGCCGTCCACCGGGGCGAGCCGCGCCTGCACCCCGAGGTGATGAAGCGGCTGATGGTGCGGACGGCGCAGCCCCATCAGCCCCGCCGCCGGGAACTGCTCACCCCGCGGGAACTGGACGTGCTGCGCGCCCTGGCCCACGGCCTGACCAACCGCGAGATCGCCGAGAAGCTGGTGATCAGCGAGACCACGGTGAAGACGCACATCTCGTCGATCCTGAGCAAGCTGCAGCTGACCGACCGTACACAGGCGGCGCTGTGGGCGGTGCGGGAGAAGCTCGTGGACGAATAGTCCTCCTTCCCAGGGAGGAGATCCGCTTCATCCTCCCGCAGGCTATGAAAACCCACCCCCGGCAGGATGTGTAAGAACAGGGAACGGGGTATGCTCTAGACGTGGTCAGTCAATATCCCCTTCCCCCATGTGAGAGACCCGGGACGCCGTGCGGGAGGCGTCCCGGGTCTCTTTCTAAGTGGGGAGGGGGCTCTCGCCCCCTCCCCACCCCCTCCCCGCGCTAATGGTTACCTGGTCGGCCCCGTCGCAGGCGGATAAACCGCCCGCTCCGGGTAGGCAGGTCGGGGACATGCGCTTTACGTTTTCGATAGAACCGCAGCCGCCCTCCCCACCCCCGCCCCGCGCTAATTGTTACCTGGTCGGCCCCGTCGCGGGCAGATAAACCGCCCGCTCCGGGTAGGCGGGTTGGTGCCATGCGGCTGACGCTTCAGGGGGCGGAGCCCCCCTCCCTCCCCTCCCCCTGGCAGTTGTTACGCTTCTGGCACGGTGCCGGCCGGCCAAGCCGGCCGGACACCGTGAAGCGGGGTCAGGGGCATGCGGTTAGAACGGCAGACCGCCAGGGCGATGCCCGGGTGCAGGCCAGGTGTATCAACCGCATCATCCGCATGCCGTCAGCCACCAGTGCTGTCGTCTTCTACGAAAAGCCCATGGTCCTCGGCGAGAGGGCTCTTGCGGCTTTTGTCCTGGAAGTATGGAGGCAGGTGAATGGGAAGTGGGTGCTCATCCGGGAGACGGTCGAGCACCTGTAACTGCCCACTGGGGTATCGGGCGCCGGCCGCCGCGGCTAGGTTCGACGAGTTTCCACGTCCGTTCACGACCAGGTGGGAACATGTCGCTGTCAGCGGCCGGCCCCTACTACTTTAACAGTCTTCTCCAGACAGGCGCCCCTTGCGGCCGCGCGGCGGCCGCAGGGGGCGTCTCCTCGACTGTTCCTCCATTTTGCGTGCGTCCCGCGCCGGTTCGCGGTGCAGCCCCGATCGCCCGTACCAGGCAGGGCGAGATCCTGAACCTGCGGCTGACGACCAACGCACTCCTCATCGTCCAGGCCGACCGCGTGGTGGCCGTTCCCTACGGCCCCCGCCCGTGAACACTCGTCGCTGAAGACCGCTCACCATCGGGTGGGCGGTTTTTCTGTGGCCCCGCAGACGGCTGCATATTCCGATAGACACAACAAATCAGTCTACGCTTGCATTTTTCGCTAACTCCGTATTAGCATTGTAGCGCGTCATAGTCCGGTCGGAGAGGTGGCGGTAGCTGTACATGATTAAGATGGAAAAAGTCAATAAACATTTCGGTCCCCTCCACGTGCTGGTCGACGTCGACCTCACCGTCAAGCCCGGCGAGAAGCTCGTCGTCATCGGTCCTTCCGGCTCCGGGAAGTCCACCCTCATCCGCTGCATGAACCTCCTGGAGCGGCCCTCCAGCGGCCGGGTCGTCGTGGACGGCGTCGACATCACGGCACCGGGCGCCCCGCTCACCAAGGTGCGGCAGTCGGTGGCGATGGTGTTCCAGCAGTTCAACCTCTATCCGCACAAGACCGTGCTGGAGAACGTCACCATGGCGCCGATCCTGGTGAAGGGCGTGCCCAAGGAGGCGGCCGAGGCATCCGGCCTGGCGTACCTGGAGCGGGTAGGGCTCAAGCACAAGGCCGGCGCCTACCCCTCCCAGCTGTCGGGCGGACAGCAGCAGCGGGTGGCCATCGCCCGCGCCCTCAACATGCACCCGAAGATCATGCTGTTCGACGAGCCCACCTCCGCCCTGGACCCGGAGATGGTCCAGGAGGTGCTGGACGTGATGGTCGGCCTCTCCCAGGAGGGGATCACCATGGTGGTGGTGACCCACGAGATGGGGTTCGCGCGCGAGGTCGCCGACCGGGTCATCTTCATGGACAGCGGGCAGATCCTCGAGGAGGGTCCGCCCGAGCACTTCTTCGAGGCGCCGACCCACGAGCGGACTAAGCTGTTCCTCAGCCGCATTCTGCGCTGAGACAGATAGAACAAAGACAGAGGGGAGTATCGGGATGAAGCGCAAGTGGGGTGTTGTGCTCGCAGCGATTCTCTGCGCAGCCGTTCTCGCGGGCTGCGGGGGGGTATCCAAGGCACCGGCCGGCGGCGGTTCCGGGGACGGTGCCTCCAGCCTCCCGGCGCAGGTCCAGAAGATCAAGGACGCCGGCGTCCTGAGGGTGGGCGTGAAGGAGGACGTGCCGAAGTTCGGCTACCTGGACCCCGCCAAGAACGTCCATGAGGGCATGGAGATCGACCTCGCGAAGCGCATCGCGAAGGAGATCTTCGGCGACGAGAGCAAGGTGCAGTTCACCGGCGTCAACGCCAAGACCCGCGGTCCTGCCCTGGACAACGGCGAGATCGACATGGTGATCGCGACGTTCACGATCACCGAGGAGCGGAAGAAGAGCTGGAACTTCTCCGACCCGTACTTCACCGACAACGTGGGCTTCCTCGTCCTGGCCAACAGCGGGATCACGTCCTGGAAGGACCTCGACGGCAAGACCATCGGCGTGGCGCAGTCCGCCTCCACCCGGGCGGCGCTGACCGAGCAGGCGGAGAAGGATGGCATCACCGTCAACTTCATGGAGTTCGCCACCTACCCGGAGATCAAGGCGGCGCTTGACTCCGGCCGGATCGACGCCTTCTCGGTGGACCAGTCGATCCTCTGGGGCTACAAGGACGACAAGAACGTGATGCTGCCCGACAAGTTCGCACCTCAGGATTACGGCATCGCGACCAAGAAGTCCAACACCGAGCTGGCCGAGTTCGTCAACAACATCATCAAGGAGATGAAGGCCTCCGGTGAGATGGACCAGCTGTACGAGAAGTGGGGGCTGAAGTAGCCAGTGGATCGCTTTGCCGCATTCAAGTGGCAGGCGCTCTTTCGAGACTGGCACATCCTCCTCGAGGGTCTGGGCCGGACCGCCTCCACGGCGGGGCTGGCCCTCCTCCTCGCTCTGGCGCTGGGCGTGCTGTTCGGTGTCCTCGCCACCGCCCCTTGGAGGAGCGGCCGGGCTGTGAGCCGCCTGTATGTAAACCTGATCCAGAACACGCCGCTCGTGACCCAGGTGTTCTTCCTCTACTACCTCCTGCCCCACTTTGACATCATGCTGCCCACCCCCGTGGTGGGCGTGCTGGGACTCGGCGTCTACCACGGCGCCTACGTGACCGAAGTGGTGCGGGCCGGCATTCAGGCGATTCACAGGGGGCAGCTGGAGGCCGCACTGTCGCAGGGCTTCTCCTACGTGCAGGCCATGCGCTACGTCATCCTGCCCCAGGCGGCGCAGATCGTGCTGCCGCCCATGACCAACCAAGCCGTGGCGCTGATCAAGAACTCGTCCATCCTGGCCATGATCTCCGGCGGGGACCTCATGTTCCAGGCTGACTCCTGGTCGGCCTCCACCGGCTACTACGGCCCGGCCTACCTCACGGTCTGGGCGATCTACTTCGCCATCTGCTTCCCGCTGGCCCAGCTGGCCCGGCGGTGGGAGGAGCGGGTGCGGCTCAGCCGCGGCGGGGAGGTGACAGCCGCATGATGGAGGAGCTCGCGGTCCTCGCCCAGTGGCACAACGTCCGGTTCATGGCCGAGGGCCTCCTGATCACCCTGCGCATCAGCTTCTTCACCATCGTCTTCTCCTTCATCCTCGGAACTCTGCTCGGCGTGATGCGGTACAGCGGCCACCGGCTGCTGGCGTCGCTTGCGGCCGTCTACATCGAGAGCTTCCGCGCCTCGCCGCTCATCCTCCTCATCCTCCTCTTCCGCTTCACCATGCCGCTGAAGCCCGTCAACTCCGGCACGCTGGCGATGACGCTCTTCACCGCGGCCATCGTGGGCGAGATCGTACGGGGCGGCCTGAACTCGGTGGACAAGGGGCAGTGGGAGGCCGCCCGGTCGCAGGGGTTCACCTGGTGGCAGACGATGCGTCACATCGTGCTGCCCCAGGCGCTGCGCAAGATGATCCCGCCGCTGACGGGCCAGTTCATCACGGTGGTGAAGGACACCTCGTACGTGTGGGTGGTCGGCGTGCAGGAGCTGACCGGCAAGGGCGTCATCATCCTGGGCCAGCACGGCTCCACAGTCCAGTTCTTCGCCATCTTCGGCATGATCGGCCTGATCTACTACATCCTCTGTCTGGGCCTGAACCGGCTGGGGCTCTGGCAGGAGCGGCGCATGTCGTGGCTGACCATGTAGACTCGCGAAAACGGCTGCACACGGGGTGCAGCCGTTTTCCTGTCGGCCTGGTCGGAGTGGGCCCAGGCGGAGCTGCCTACTGCAGGGAGACGTCGTCGATAAAGAAGCTGGTGGGCAGGATCGCGTCATTCGTTGCGCTGAACTCCAGGCGCACCGTCTGGCCGGCGTAGGCGGACAGGTTGATGGTGTCTTGCACCCACTGGTTCCGGGTGTCGCGGTTGCTGTGCGTGGCCACCGTGGCCAGGAGCGTGCCGTTCTGGCTGTAGAGGCGGACCCGCAGGTAGTCGTAGGCGATGGCGCTGCCCTCCTGGGACGACATGTACCACCAGAAGGTCAGGGTGCCGTTCTGCGGAACGGTCACCACCTGGCTGATGGCGTCGGTGCCGTTGTTGTAACCGCCCAGCCAGGCACTGTAGCTGCCGGTGCGGGGCAGGGTGGTGTCGATCAGCTGGTAGCCGCCCGAGGAGCTCTGGGCCCACGGGGCGGTGCCGTTCTCAAACCCGCCGTTCTGCAGTGCGGGACTGCCCGGGTTGCCGGGGTTGCTGCTGTAGGTGACCGCCCGGTAGGCGTTGATGCGGCCGCACGTCCAGTAGGTGCCGGTGCCGGAGATCATGTCTGCCGTCGAGCAGATGCGCTGCCAGATCTGACTGTTGCTCAGCCCCTGGGAGGCCAGAATGCCGGCCAGGCCGGAGACGAGCGGCGTGGCCATCGAGGTGCCGTTGAGGTTGGCGTAGCCGCCGCCCAGCCACGTGGACATGATGCTTTGGCCAGGGGCCGCCACGTCCACCCAGGAGCCATAGTTAGAGAAAGACGCACGGGCATCAGAGGAGGTGGAGGCGGCGACGGCCATGCAACTGGAATAGTAGGCGGGGTAGGTCGGGCTGCTGCTGTTGTCGTTGCCTGCGGCGCAGGCCAGGAATGCGCCCCGGTTCCATGCGTAGTCGATGGCGTTCCGCAGCGTCGTGGTGCCCGCGGAACTACCGAGGCTCAGGTTGATCACCTGTGCGCCGTGGTCAGCGGCCCAGGTGATGCCGTGGGCCACGTTGGCCAGGCTGCCGTTGCCCGAGCGGTCCAGCACGCGCACCGGCATAATCCTGCAGTGGGGGCAGCCGCCAGCAATGCCGATGCCGTTGTTGGTCAAGCCCGCCGCGATACCCGCCACGTGGGTGCCGTGGCCGTTCTCGTCGTCGGGGTCGTCATCGTTGTCGACGAAGTCCCAGCCGGGGACAAGCTTGGCGGAAAGGTCGGGGTGGTTGCGCTGCACGCCCGTGTCCACGATCGCGATCACCACGTTGGAGCTGCCCCGCGTGTGGTCCCAGGCCGCGGGGAGTTGGATCTTCTGGGGGCCCCACTGCTGCGAGAAGTAGGGGTCGTTGGGCGTCCAGTTCGCGGTGAAGATGTAGTTGGGTTCGACGTAGGTGACGTTAGGGTTCATCTTCAGCGTCCTGATGATCTCCTCGGCAGCCTTGGGGTCGCGCCTGGCGGACAGGGCCGGGAACTCTAGCACCTCCACGTCCAGGGCCGCCACCCGGTCCACCACCTTCGCGCCCAGCTCAGTGGCGATGGCCTCCCGCTGGGCGGCGGCCAGGCCCGGCTTGAACTGGACGAGGAACTGGCCGGGGACCGCCGGAACCGTCAGGTCTGCTCGCACCTGGTCCTTCGGCGAGACCGCCTCGGCATGAGCCAGAGCAGGAGTGCGGGCCGAGGCCGCGAGCACGGTGCACAGGGCCGTAAGCCAGACTGCAACACGCTTCATGCGTCCTCCTCCTTCCCTGATCTGCAGGCGCTCAGGCCTGCCCCGCGGCTGTGCGGTGAGGCCATGGTAAGGCCGGCGGGGAGGAAGGACAAGGGTGGGGCGGCGCTACTCGCCAGGGGCTGAACTGCCGGGCCGGCCGGCGTCCTGGTCGGAGGCCGCACCCGCGCGCGAACGGCTGCACGCGGGGCGTGCAGCCGTTCTCTGGTGTGTAAGGCAGGGCAGCGGGGGCCCTGTTCCTTCCGGCCTACTGCAGGGCGACGTCATCGATGAAGAAGCTGGTCGGCAGCAGCCAGTCGTTGGTGGCGCTGAACTCCAGGCGCACCGTCTGGCCGGCGTAGGCGGACAGGTTGATGGAGTCCTGCACCCACTGGTTCCGGGTGTCCCGGTTGCTGTGGGTCGCCAGCGTGGCCAGCAGGCTGCCGCTCTGGCTGTAGAGACGGACCCTCAGGTAGTCGTAGGCGGTGGAGCTCCCCTCGCTGGAGGTCATGTACCACCAGTAGGTCAGGGTGCCGTTCTGCGGAACGGTCACCACCTGGCTGATGGCGTCGGTGCCGAAGTTGTAGCCGCCCAGCCAGGCGCTGTAGTTGCCGGTGCGGGGCAGGGTGCTGTCGATCAGCTGGTAGCCGCCCGAGGAGCTCTGCGCCCAGGGGGCGGTGCCGTTCTCGAAGCCGCCGTTCTGGATCCGGTTCTCGCCGGGCTCGCCAGGGTCGCCGGGATCTCCGGGATCGCCGGGGTCACCCGGGTCTCCGGGGTCGCCGTTGCACTGGACCGCCCGGTAGGCGTTGATCCTGCCCCCCGTCCAGTAGGTGCCCGTGCCCGGAATGGCATCGGCCGACGCCATGATGCACTCCCAGATCTCCGCGTTGCTCAGGCCCTGGGAGGCCAGAAGGCCCGCCAGGCCGGCGACGTGCGGCGTGGCCATCGAGGTGCCGCTGATGGTGTTGTAGCCGCTGTTGATCCACGTGGAGTAGATGTTGGAGCCGGGCGCAGCCACCTCGACCCAGCTGCCGTAGTTGGAGAAGGAGGAGCGGGTATCGGAGCTGGTGGTGGAGGCGACGGCGAAGCAGTTGGCGTAGTACGCCGGGTACGACGGTGCGCTGGTGTTCTCGTTGCCGGCGGCGCAGGCCAGGAACACGCCCTTGTTCCATGCGTAGTTGACGGCGTTCTGCAGCGTCGTGGCGCCGGTGGAGGCGCCCAGGCTCAGGTTGATCACGTGTGCGCCGTTGTCAGCCGCCCAGATGATGCCGTTGGCCACGGCGGCCAGGGTGCCGCTGCCGGAGTTGTTCAGCACCCGAACGGGCATGATCTTGCACTCGGGGCAGAGGCCGGCGCCGCCGGTGCCGTTGTTGGTCTCGGCCGCCGCGGTGCCCGCGACGTGGGTGCCATGGCCGTTGCCGTCGTCGGGGGCGTTGTCGTTGCTGACGAAGTCCCAGCCGGGGACGATCTTGGCGTCAAGGTCCGGGTGGTTGCGCTGAACGCCCGTGTCCACGATGGCGATGATCGTGTCGGCGCTGCCCCGGGTGATGTCCCAGGCCTCGTAGGCGTCGATCCGGTCCCAGGCCCACTGCTGGCTGAGGCCCGGGTCGTTGGGCGTCCAGTCGACGGTGAAGATGTAGTTGGGTTCCGCGTACACGACGTTGGGGTTCATCTTCAGGGCCTTGAGGGTCGCCTCTGCGGCCTTCAGGTCGGCCTTGGCGGACAGGGCCGGGAACTCCAGCACCTCCACGTCCAGGGCCGCCACGCGGTCCACCACCTTCGCCCCCACCTGACTGGCGATGGCCGCCCGCTGGGCCGCCGCGAGGCCCGGTTTGAACTGGACGAGGAACTGACCGGGAACCGCCGGGGCCGTCAGGTCCGCTCGCACCTGGTCCTTCGGCGAGACTGCCTGAGCCTGAGCCAGAACCGGGGTCTGCGCCGAGGCAGCGAGCACGGTGCACAGGGCCGTGAGCCAGATCGCAACTCGCTTCATGGGTCCTCCTCCTTTCCGTTCTGCAGGCCGGTGGAGCCTGCCCCGCGTTGGTGCGGTGTGGCCATGGTAAGGCCAACCAGGAGGAAGGACAAGGGAGTGCTGGCGCTTTTCGCCAAGGGCTGAACGTGTAGCTATTAACATGCAGGATGCGAAGCGAAACGCGCGAACATAAGGAAACATATGTTCTTTTCAAAGGGGCGAGGGTGGGTGCATCCGGAACTGGCCGCACTCTACCAGGAGGACCAGAGGGACCGCATGAACTTGCCGGCCGACCCGCAGGGCCTGCAGGCGATGGCCGAGCGCGACCGCCGGCGCCGGGCGAGGGCAGCGGCGCTGGTCGCCGAGGGCGCGCTGACGACCGCCCAGGACTACTTCCACGCCGCCATGCTGCTGCAGCACGGCGACGGCCCGGACGATTTCCGCCGGGCGCACGAGCTGGCCCTGCGGGCGGTGGAGCTGGGCCATCCCGAGCAGAAACGAGCCAGGTGGCTGGCCGCGGCCTCCCTGGACTTGGCTGACCGCCCAGGGGAAGCCCCAGAAGTACGGCACGCAGTTCTTCAAGGACAGCCAGGGCTGGCGGCTGCTGCCCTACGACCCGGAGACCACGGACGAGGAGCGGGCGGAGTGGGGCGTGCCGCCGCTGGCGGAGACCCTGCGCCGGGTGGAGGAGGAGCTTAGCCCACGCGCGCCGCGAGGATCCCCGCCGCCAGCGCCAGCTGCTTCTCCACCTCGGCGGGGGCAGTGCCCCCCTGCGAGGTGCGCAGGTTGACGCAGGTCTCGGGGGCGATGGCCTGGTAGATGTCCTCCTCGAACAGGTCCGAGAACGCCTTGAACTCCGCCATGGTGCAGTCGGCCAGGAACTTGCCCCGCTCGATGCAGTAGAGCACCGCCCGGCCCACCACCTCGTGGGCCTCGCGGAAGGGCATGCCCTTCTTCGCCAGGTAGTCGGCCATGTCGGTGGCGTTGGAGAAGTCCTGCCGCACCGCCTGGGCCATCCGCTCCCGGTTGAACTTCACCGTGGCCAGCATGCCCGTCATCACCGTCAGGCAGGCCTTCAGGGTGTCCACGGCGTCAAAGAGCCGCTCCTTGTCCTCCTGCAGGTCGCTGTGATACGTGAGGGGGATCCCCTTCAGCACCGTCAGCAGGGCCATCAGGTCGCCGTAGACCCGGCCCGTCTTGCCCCGCACGAGCTCGGCGACGTCGGGGTTCTTCTTCTGCGGCATGATGGACGAGCCGGTGGCGTAGGCGTCGTCCATCTCCACGAAGCCGAACTCGGTGGAGGACCAGTTGACCAGCTCCTCCGCCAGCCTGGAGAGGTGCATCTGGCAGATGGCCGCGGCCGCCACGAACTCGATGATGAAGTCCCGGTCGCTCACCGCGTCCATCGAGTTGGGGTAGACGCCGGCGAAGCCCAGCTCCGCCGCCGTGAACTCCCGGTCGATGGGGAAGGTCGTGCCAGCCATCGCCCCTGCGCCCAGCGGCGAGAGGTCAGCGCGCTTGCGGGCGTCGGCGAGGCGGCCGTAGTCCCGCTCCAGCATCCAGAAGTAGGCCATGAGGTGGTGCGAGAGCAGAACCGGCTGCGCCCGCTGCAGGTGGGTGTATCCCGGCATGATGACGCCCATCTGCTCCCGGGCCCGGTCCAGGAGGGTTCCCTGCAGGTCGCTGATCAGCCGCTGCACCGCGTCGATTTCGTCCTTCACCCACAGGTGCACGTCCGTGACCACCTGGTCGTTCCGGCTGCGGGCCGTGTGCAGCCGTCCCCCCGCCGGGCCGATCTTCTCGATCAGCCGCTTCTCGATGTTCAGATGGATGTCCTCGTACTCCTGGCGGAAGGGGAACTGGCCCGCCTCGATCTCGGCCTCGATCTCCCGCAGCCCCCGTTCGATGAGGTCCGCGTCCTCCGCCGGGATGATCCCCTGCTTCGCCAGCATCCGGGCGTGCGCGATCGAGCCCCGGATGTCCTGCCTGTAGAGCCGGCGGTCGAAGGACAGCGAGGAGGTGAACCCCTCGGCGGTCTTGTCGGCTGACTTGGTGAAGCGCCCTCCCCAGAGCTTGGTCATGGCACGCGGCCTCCTCGCAATCCGAAGTCTGCATGATTATACTACTTGCCGCATAATCATTCAACCTACCGGTGCGGAAAACCCGGTCGGACACCGCTCGGTCCGGCCGGGTTCGCGTTCGCATCGATGGCTACCGGGACGCGGTGACGGTAAACCCGCCCTGCCGCTCGACGACCAGCCGCCGGGCGCCGGCCACGCCGGAGGCATCCCGTACGGGCGTGCCGTCCAGGGCGAGGTCGCCCGCGAAGCCGTGGAGCAGCAGCTCCACCCGCCGCCACGTGGGCGTGTAGCCGCCCTCGGGCAGGCTCACGGTCACCCGGTCCGGCTGCACCGTGATCCGGGTACGGGCGAAGACGCCCCGCTGGTAGCCGTAGCCCTCGCCCTCGTCCTCGTACAGCGTGAAGTCGCCCTCGCCGGCGTAGACGTGCAGCGTCAGCGTCTCCATCGGCACGGCGCCGGTGTGGCTCATCTCGGGCCCCATGGGCAGCGCCGCGCCGGCCCGCACATAGAGCGGGATCACGTCCAGCGGCGCCTCAGCCACGACGTACCGGCCGCCCGCGAGGCGCTCCCCGGTCCAGAAGTCGTACCAGGCGCCCGCAGGCAGGTAGACCAGCCGCCGGGTGACCCCGGGCTGGTAGACCGGCGCCGCCAGGAGATCACGGCCGATCAGCACCTGGTCCGAGATGTGCCACGTCTCCGGGTCCTCCTGGTGCTCCAGCACCAGCGGCCGCATGGCGGGCAGCCCGGTGCGGGCGGCCTCCTCCATCAGCGTGTAGACATACGGCAGCAGCCGGTAGCGCAGCCGGATGTACTTGCGGCAGATCGCCTCGACCTCGGGGCCGAAGGACCACGGCTCCTGGTCCCGGGTGCCCCAGGCGGTGTGCATCCGGAAGAAGGGCGTCAGGGCACCGATGGCGATCCAGCGGGCAACCAGCTCGCCGTTGGGGTTGGCGTTGAAGCCGCCGACATCGGTGCCGACGAAGGGGACGCCGGAGAGCCCCATGCCCGCGCACATGGTCATGTGGGCCAGGATGTGCTCCCACCAGGAGTGGTTGTCGCCCATCCAGACGGCGGCGTACCGCTGGATTCCCGCGTAGCCCGACCGGGTGAGGATGAAGGGCCGCAGGCCGGGACGGTGCCGCTTCCACCCCTCGTACGTGGCCCGGGCCATATTGAAGCCATAGAGGTTGTGCACCGCCGCGTGAGGGACGCGCTCCCCGGACTCGCCCTGGAGGGCGTCGTGGGGAAGGGTCTTCTCGCCCGCGGCGTTGCCCAGCCAGTTGGCCGGCTCGTTCATGTCGTTCCACACGCCGGCGACGCCCTTGTCGTAGTACGCCTCCCGGTAGAGGTCGCCCCACCAGGCGCGCACCGACGCCCGCTGGAAGTCGGGGAAGACGGACGCGCCGGGCCAGACCTCGCCCACCGTCAGCGAGCCGTCCGGCTGGGTGATGAAATACCCCTTCTCCACGCCCTCGCGGTAGACCGCGTACTGCTCGTCCTGCTTCACGCCGGGGTCGACGATGGTGACCACCCGGAAGCCGTCGCGGCCCAGGTCGGCCACGAGCCCCTCAGGATCGGGGAAGCGCTCCCGGTCCCACGTGAAGACCCGGTAGCCGTCCATGTAGTCGATGTCCAGCCAGATGGCGTCGCAGGGGATCTCCCGCTCCCGGAAGTTGCGGGCGACCTCCCGCACCTTCGCCTCGGGGAAGTAGGACCAGCGGCACTGATGGAAGCCCAGCGACCAGAGCGGGGGCAGCTCCATCCGCCCGGTGAGCTCGGCGTAGCGCCGCACGATGTCGGCCATGCGCGGGCCCGCGAACACGTAGGCGTCCAGAACCGGGCTGAACACCTCGACCGTGTACGCGTCGGCGGGGTCGAGGGAGCCCATGTCGAAGACGGAGCGCGCCCCACAGTCCACGAACAGCCCGTGGGCCCGACCGTCCCGCAGCGCCAGGAAGAAGGGGATCGACTGGTAGAGCGGATCGGCGGAGGGGGTGTGGTTGCCCTCGTCGGTGGCCCACATCTCCAGGCGCCGGCCCCGCTTGTCCAGGTAGCCGGTCTTCTCGCCGAAGCCGTAGTAGTGCTCGTCGGGGGGCATTGCGCGCCGCAGCACCACGCGGTCGGGCGCGGCCAGGATCGCCTCGTCCTGCGCGAAGAGACGGTCGCCCTCGTACCACGAGAGCCGCAGGGGGGCGAGGGCGATCTCGACGCGCACGCGGCCGGCGGCCAGCGTGAGGCCGCCCGCATGCTCGGTCACCTGCGGTGCGACGGGCTCCCGGTCCCAGACGACGGCGCCGGTCGACGGCGCCGTCGCGCCATCCGAGGCCACGCGCAGCCGGATCAGGTCGCCGGCCAGCGGCGTGAGCGTCAGCGTGGCGCCGCGAAACCGGAGGACCAGGTCGTGTGCGGTGGTGTGCCAGTCCGTTACGCGTTCCAGTTGCGACATGTGCAGATCCTCCTCAACCTTTTCAGGTCCATTCGCCGTAGTTGCGCAGCCCGAGCCCGCGCTCCAGCTTGGACTGCCCGGAAGGGATCAGGTGACCGCCGGCCAGCTGCTGCAGGTCAGCCTCCAGGGCGCGCAGTACCGCCACGTCCGGCATGTCCGGCGCGGCTTCGATCTCGATGTCGTAATACGGCTCGGGGGCGAGGCCGGGGTAGGTCACCCGGTCCAGGGCGAGGGTGGCGACCGCGCCGACGCTGCGCTCCAGCCGCTCGGTATGTACGTCCAGCACGGGCAGCAGGGGGCCGGCGGGCCGCCCTGAGGCAAAGGCGGCGAAGGGCACGCGCACGGGTCCGATCAGCAGGCGGATCCGGGCCAGCAGCGCCGTGAGGCGGTCCGGGTCCAGCGGGACCTCGTACTCGGCCCGGGCGGCCAGAGCCCCCTGCCGCCCCGTGGTCTCCTTCAGGGTGACCAGCGCCCGGCCGTTCTCGTGCCGCAGCCGGAGACAGGAAGCGGCCGCGGCCAGGGCGCCCTTATCGGTGTCGAAGTAGGTGTCCCTCAGCTGGATGCTGCGGACAGGCCCCAACTCGTACCCGGCCAGTCTCTCCTCCTCCGCCAGGCGCGCGAAGAGCGCGGCCGGGCCGCCAGGGACGGTGGGAGGTACGTGCAGCTTGATCTCGACTTCCACACTCGTCACCTTCCTGCGTGGGGCCTACGGGCAGGCTGCCCTTCCCGATCCGGGATCTGCCTGTACCTCAACCCCCTCCAGACGCCAACTCTGCCAGGGACCGCCGCGCAGCGGGGCAAGCGGCCCCTCCGGCGGCTGACAACCGCGCCCCAGCCACGCCCGCAGGATCGGATAGTTCGCAGGGGCGGTCTGGATCACGGTCCAGCGGTGGCCGCAGGTGCATGCACCTGAGACCACGGCCCAACGGCCACCATTGTCCAACGTCTGGTAAAGCTCCTCGTTCGTCCGCCCACACCGCCGGCAGACGGTGACAGCCAATGTTGCCATTCAGGTCATGTCCTTCTGCAGTGAATTCGACAGCAGATTCGGAGGATAACCTGTGAATACCTTGTGAACACCCTGTGGGCATTCACATTCTCGGCCAGCGCTTCCTGCCCCCGCGCCGAACCGGCCTACACAAACGCCTCCCAGACCACGTTCCCCAGCCGCAGCCCCCGGTCCGTCAGCCGCAGGTGCCCCTCGCTCCACTCGAGCAGTCCCTGCTCCCGGAGCCGGTCCACCGCCGGGCCGTACACCTCGCAGATGCCGACGCCGAACCGGTCCCGGAACCGTGCGTCGCTGATCCCCTCCAGCAGCCGGAGCCCCATGAACATCGTCTCCGCCATCTCCGCGCGCCGGTCGATGGCCTCCCCGGCCTCCACGGGGAGCTCGCCCCGCTCCAGGGCGCGCCGGTAGGCGCCGGGGTGCTTCACGTTCCAGAACCGGTACTGCTGGCCGGGACGGCCGGGCGCCGTGATCACCTCTCCGAGGCCCTGCACCCGGGAGGCGCTGAGGCCCGGCCGGGGAGCCCCCAGGTTGCCCAGGGGCGCGGCCAGCCGCAGGAAGGAGTGGGCGCCGCAGCCGAGCCCCAGGTAGTGCTCGTTCCGCCAGTAGATCAGGTTGTGCCGGCAGCGGAAGCCGGGGCGGGCGTAGTTGGAGACCTCGTACTGCGCGAACCCGGCCGCCTCCAGCCGCGCCTTCCCCGCGCGGAACATCTCCTCCTCCGCCTCCTCGGGCGGCAGGTTCAGCCGGCCCGCCTGCCACTCCCGGTGGAAGGGGGTGCCCTCCTCCACGATCAGGCTGTAGGCGCTGATGTGCGTGGGTCCCAGGGAGAGCGCCCACTCGACGGTGTCGCGGAAGTCGCCGGCCGTCTGCCCCGGCAGGCCGTACATCAGGTCGAGGTTGATGTTGCCGAAGCCGGCCCGCCGGGCCGCCGCGACCGCCTCCTCCACATCCGCCGCCGTGTGGATGCGCCCCAGGCGCCTGAGCAGGTGCGCCTGCCGGGCCTGCGCGCCGAAGGAGATGCGGGTCGCCCCCGCGGCGCGGGCCAGGTGCAGCTTCTCCCCCTCCAGGTCCACCGTGCCGGGGTTGGCCTCCACCGTCACCTCGGCGTCAGGCGCAAGGTGAAATCGCCGGCGGATCGCCGTCAGCACGCGGGCGAGCTGCGTCCCCTCGAGCAGCGTCGGCGTGCCGCCGCCCACGAAGACGGTGGCCACCTGCTCCCCGGCCAGCTCGGGCCGCGCCGCCCAGAGGTCCATCTCGGCCAGGAGCGCGTCGACGTACCGCGCCTGCTCCTCCCGGTCGGAGCCCGCGTGGCTGTTGAAATCGCAGTAGCCGCACTTGTGCTGGCAGTACGGGATGTGCACGTAGAGCCCGATGGGCACGGCCATGCCCCCTCAATACAGCGGCCGGGCCCTGTGGAGCCCGGCCGGCGGAGCTAGTCGTCGTCGGAATCGGTGGAGAGCACCGCCATGAACGCCTCCTGCGGAATCTCGACGGAGCCGACCGCCTTCATCCGCTTCTTGCCCTCCTTCTGCTTCTCCAGCAGCTTGCGCTTGCGGGTGACGTCGCCGCCGTAGCACTTGGCCAGCACGTCCTTGCGGAGGGGGGCGATGTTCTCGCGCGCCAGGATCTTGTTGCCGATGGCCGCCTGGATCGGCACCTCGAACAGCTGCCGCGGGATCAGCTTGCGCAGGCGGGTCACCAGCGACCGACCCAGCTTCTGCGCCTTGTCGCGGTGGACGATGCACGAGAGCGCATCAACGGGATCGCCGTTGAGCAGGATGTCCATCTTCACCATGTCCGCCTGCTCGTATCCCGTCACCTCGTAGTCGAAGCTGGCGTAGCCCCGGGAGCGGGTCTTCAGCTGGTCGAAGAAGTCGTACATGATCTCGGACAGCGGCAGCTTGTAGTGCAGGTTGACCCGCTTCTCGTTCAGGTACTCCATGTTGATGAAGGTTCCCCGCCGGTCCTGGCAGAGCTCCATCAGCGGGCCGACGTACTCGGAGGGGGTGATGATCGAGGCCTTGACGACGGGCTCCTCCACGCTCTCGATCATGGTCTGGTCGGGCCAGTCGGCCGGGTTCTCGATCATCACCTGCCCGCCGCCCGTCAGGTTGATGCGGTAGACCACGTTGGGGGCGGTGGTGATCAGGTTCAGGTCAAACTCCCGCTCCAGCCGCTCCTGGATCACGTCCATGTGCAGGAGGCCCAGGAAGCCGCAGCGGAAGCCGAAGCCCAGCGCCTCCGACGTCTCCGGCTCGAAGGAGAGCGAGGCGTCGTTGAGCTGCAGCTTCTCCAGGGCGTCGCGCAGGCGGCCGTAGTCGTTGGACTCCACGGGATAGAGGCCCGTGAAGACCATGGGCGTGGCCTTGCGGTAGCCCGGCAGGGGCTCGCGGGCCGGGTTGTCGGCCCGGGTGATGGTATCGCCCACCCGGACGTTCTTGACCTCCCGGATGGCGGCGGCCAGGGCCCCCACCTCGCCCGCCCGCAGCTCGTCCACGGGGGTGAGCCCGGGGCGGAAGACATAGAGGTCGTCGACGATGAACTCCTTGCCGGTGGCCATGAACCTGATGCGGTCGCCCTTCCGGACCGTGCCGTCGAATACCCGGAAGTAGGTCACGACGCCCTTGTACGAGTCATAGAAGGAGTCGTAGATGAGGGCGCGCAGCGGCGCCCGCTCGTCGCCCTGCGGCGGCGGGACGAAGTTGACCACGGCCTCGAGGATCTCCTTCATCCCGATGCCCGTCTTGGCCGACGCCATGATGGCGATCGAGGTATCGAGGCCGATGACCTCCTCGATCTCCCGCTTCACCTTCTCCGGCTCGGCTGAGGGCAGGTCGATCTTGTTGATCACCGGGATGATCTCGAGGTCGTGCTCCAGGGCCATATAGACATTGGCGAGCGTCTGCGCCTCGATGCCCTGCGAGGCGTCCACCACCAGCAGGGCGCCCTCGCAGGCCGCCAGCGCACGGGAGACCTCGTAGGTGAAGTCGACGTGCCCTGGCGTGTCGATGAGGTTGAGGACGTAGTGCTCGCCATCGTCGGCCGTGTAGTCCATGCGCACGGACTGCGCCTTGATGGTGATGCCCCGCTCCCGCTCCAGGTCCATGGTGTCCAGGACCTGATCCTCCATCTCCCGCTTGGTCAGCACCCCGGTGAACTCGATCAGGCGGTCGGCCAGGGTGGACTTGCCGTGGTCGATGTGGGCGATGATGCAGAAGTTGCGGATGTGCTTCTGGTCGACCATTCTCTCCTCTTTCTGCCCCCCAGAACAGGCTTCAGAGTATTATATCACCACCTGTGCGAGGGGCACAACGCCTGGGGGCGCGGGGCGGCCTGCGCCGCCGTGCTTCAGGGTGAACCCGGGTACTCGCCGGCCCGAAGCAGTTCTACGAGGGCCTCGGCCACGTGGTCCACGGCCCGCGCCGCCTCGTCGAACGTGTTCAGGGCGTTGCCGATCTCCAGCAGGATCGCCCCGGGGAGCAGGTCCTGGTTGTACCGGGCCTGCGGGGTCAGCGTGGGCAGGGTGATGCCGGGGTTGGCTTCCTCCATCTTCGCCATCAGCGCCTCGCAGAAGGCCAGGTTCTCCTGCCAGTGGGTCAGGTCGTCGCGGGCGCCGATCACGCAGCGGACCCTGGCCACCGGCAGCCCGTCGATGTACGTCGTGGCGTCCAGGTCCATGTTGCCGTCCCGGTGCAGGTCGAGCAGCACCTTCACCGTGGGCGCCTCCCGCAGAATCTGCTGGGCGGTGGCCCGGGAGGACTGGTAGGCGTAGTCGTAGCCCAGCTCCTGGTGCCGGAACGGGGCGTGGACCGTGGTCACGCCCAGGTCCCTCAGCCGGTGAGCCAGGATCTCGCCGATGTCGACGATGGTCGGCTTGCTGTGGTCGTAGGACGCGATCTGGATCAGGTCCTGGTCGGTGCTGACGGCCAGGTCGGGGAACTCCGAGATGTATGCCTCGTAGTCGTGCGTGTGGTAGATGCCCACCAGCGGCAACCCCCCGTTGACCACGGGAGGCCGCCGCGCCGGCTCAGGCGCGCGCTGCGCCGGCACCGGCGGGGGCTCCTCGGGTCCGGGGCTCTCGCCCGACGGGATGGCCGGCCCCGGCGACACGGGTCGCACGGGCTCTGCCTGCAGCCGCAGGAACGGCAGGGCGGCCTGGAACAGCGTCTGCGGGCGCTGCTGGCCCTGGCCTGTCCACAAGAAGCGCAAGTCGCGCCGCTCCTCCGTCGCGGGCATACCGGACACGGCGAGGACGGGCAGGGCCGTTCGCAGCATCCGCTGCGCCGCGGGCAGCCCGGGGCGGAAGAACTGCAGCCAGAGGGGCGGCGGCTCCTTCTCCGCCCCGTGCGCCCCGGAGGAGGCCGTGGACTCGGACATCGCCGGCACGGTGCCGGCGACCGGGGGCTGACGGTTCACCAGCAGGCCGATCATGGCCGTGATCACCAGCACGTAGGCGACCAGGAGCGGCCTCGCCGTCCACAGGTTGCGGTCGATGGGACTCACCTCGCCTGCTCTCAATGGGCCTACCCATGTCTACGGACAGGCTGCCTGCATTATGACAAGCGAGGGACAAGCAAGAGCCCCCGGCCCGGGACGGGTCGGGGGCGCCAGCCGCAGTATCTACTTCACGTCCAGGATCTCGAACTTGATGTTCCCGATGGGCGCCTCGACTTCCACGACCTCGCCCTTGGTCCTGCCCATGATGGCCCGGCCGACGGGGGACTCGTTGGAGATCTTGTTCTTGCCCGGGTCCGCCTCCACGGTGCCCACGATGGTGTACTCCACCACGTCCCCGTACTCCAGGTCCTTCAGCACCACCGTGGAGCCGAGCCTCACGGTGCCCGCCGCAGCGCCGGCCTCCTCCTCGTCGAGCACCACCGCGTTGCGGAGCATGTTCTCCAGCATCGTGATGCGCCCCTCGACAAATGCCTGCTCGTTGCGGGCATCGTCGTACTCGGAGTTCTCGGAGAGGTCGCCGTACGAACGGGCCTCCTTCAGCCGCTCCGCCACCTCTTTCCGCTTGACGTTGCGCAGGTAGTCCAGCTCCTCCTGGAGCTTCTGCAGACCTTCCGGCGACAACACAACGGGCTTGTTATCTTCCATCTGCCATTCTCCTCACGATACACCAGATTGCCGCCCCTCCGGACGACCGGGGCAAAAAAGAAGACCCAAGCAGACCTTTTGCCCGCTGGTATCGGGTGCTATTGTACCTCCGGCGTGGACCAGAATCAAGCGATTTATCTGTTCTAGCTGTTCTAGTCGACAGGACGGCCGGACAGCCTTCCCTTGAGCCGGAACTCCAGCGCCTCCACAGCCTCGCCGTAGTAGGTGACCGGCTTCTGGTCCGGCACGAACAGGGTCGCCTGCCATCCGCCGAAGAAGCCAGAGACGACGAAGTGATACCCGGGCCCCCTCACGGTGACTGACTCGGCATCGTCAGGTCCGGGCTCGACCGTGCAGTTCATCCGCCGCGCCAGTTCCGTGGCAACCTCCTGCAGATTCATCGGAAGCGGGTCCCTCCCCCCTGGGCAGACAGAATCATGGCAATAGCGTACCACAGCAAGGCAGCCCGGTACAGGTGCGGGCCGCGACCGCTACTTCTCCGGGTTGAGGCGGAAGGCGCCCAGGCGGGGCCACCACTCCTCGGGCTCGAGCCCGAGCCGCCAGACGGCGATCCCCTTCAGATTATACTGGTAGGCGAGGCGGAGTTTCGCATCCAGGCTCCGCTCGTCAGGAAACCAGGCGATGCGCGGTCCCTCGTCCGACTCGAACACTACCTTATTCTCCCCAACGACCGGATCCCACTGCACCTCTCCGCCGAAGTCGGCGGCGCGCTGGGCCATGCGGCCGGGGCCGTAGGCCGCGTTGGTCTCCGTCCCCATCTCCGGGTCCAGCGACCACTCGTAGCCGTAAAGCGGCACGCCCAGCACGATCTTCTGCGACGGCATGACCCCCACGGCGTAGCGGACCACCCGCTCCACCCAGCCGAGGGAGGCGACGGGGCCGGGCTCGCCGCCAATCCAGTGCTCGTCGTAGGCCATGATGTAGAACTGGTCGACGATCTGGCCGACGGCCTCGTAGTCCGTTGCGCCGCCCCAGCCCGTCGTGGTGTCGGACGTCTTGGCGGCGGCGGCCACCGAGAGCGTGAGCCCCAGCGGCTCAAGCCGCCCCTTCAGCCGCCGGAGAAACTCGGTGTAGGCCTCGCGGTCCTCGGCGGGGATGTTCTCGAAGTCGATCTGGATCCCCGCCACGCCCAGCCGGTCGGCCTCGGCCAGCATGGCGCTGATCGCCCGCTCCTGCACCCGCGGGTCGGTGAGGATCCGGTGCGCCAGGTCGGGGTCGAAGCCGGCGTCGCTGAAGTTGCCGAACAGCAGGACGCGCTTCTGCTGGCCGGTGACGCCGCGGATCAGCTCGGGGTCCTTCCCGACGGCGTTGCCCTCCCAGTCGAACCCGTAGCCGAAGATCACCACCTGGTCCATGTGCGGCGCGTTCAGCCGCACGGACTCCAGCGAATCGGCGTCGTAATCCACATAGTACCCGGTGATCCAGAATCCATCCCCCGGCGCCGAGGTGTCCAGCGGCCGGTTCAGGTATGCCCGCAGCCACAGCGGGTCGAAGGGGGAGTGCGGGGCCGTTCGCTGCCCCAGGACGAACCCGCCCACGCCGGTGGCCACGCCGACCAGTACGGTCGCGAGCAGCAGGCCGCCGGTGCGCTGTCGGGGCCTGGGGGGCGGCGTCGCGATCTGTTTCCCGGCCTCCGGAATTGACAATCGGCATCACCCCAGCGCATTTCGGCCCGCGGAGCGAACCATGGGCCGTTCGCTGTTAGGACGACGCCAACCCGGGAAAGGTTCGGGCATGGAATGAGCCCCCCTGCAGACTGGCAAGGGGGGCTGCCCGCGGGAACAGGCCTGATCAGCGCAGTTGCGTGGGGACGAAGGCGTCGGCGAGCCCGATGATGAACGCGGCGATCAGCGCACCCCACCAGGTGACGCCCAACCACCCTGGGAAGAGCCAGCCGGTCAGGTAGATGATCACCGCAGCGGAGATAAACCCTGCCACTCCCCGTCCGGCGGGCGACGCCCCCCGACCCAGCAGCGCCTGTGCAACCCAGCCGAGGGCAGCGATGACCAGCGAGGAGAAGAGCGCTCCCCAGAAGCCGTTCACCTGAAAGCCCGGCGTCAGCCAGCTCACCACCATCAGCACCAGCGCCGATATGACGAAGCGCACAATTGCACCCAGCACAGCCCGGTTCACCTCCTTTTCCCTGCCCAGTAGTCTGGGCACGCGACAAATCGGTTATTCACGGCGGGATCTCCCTTGCGTACCAGTAAGTCGCGTGGTAGAATACCCACGTTGGAGGTGAGGAATTGGCTAACACGAAGTCTGCGAAGAAGCGTGCCCTGATCGCCGCGAAGCGTACGCTGCGCAATAAGATGGTCAAGTCCAGCCTCCGGACGGCAATTCGCAAGTACCGGGAGGCTGTTGGCACTGAGAACGCGCAGGCCCTGCTGAACCAGGCCTTCTCCGCGCTCGACCGGGCCGCCACGAAGGGTGTCATCCACAAGAACACCGCCGCCCGCAAGAAGGCGCGTCTCGCCAAGAAGCTGGCCGCGGTAGCCAACGGCTGAACGATCAGACGTACACACGCGCAAGAGGCCCCAACCGCATCTGCTGCGGTTGGGGCTCCTTCGTTTCCGCGCCTCACTCGCCCATGAGCTCGACGACCACGGTCTCCAGCGTCAGCCGCGGGTCGAACCCGGACTTCATCGCCAGGTCGGCCTCCAGCAGCCGCTCCAGCGCCCGGTGAACCTGGCTCCGCGGCACGGCCCGCGCGTGGTCCGCCAGCTTGCCGTACGCGTACGGGTGCATGTGCGCCTGCGCGGCCGCGTCGCGCCGGTTGAGTCCGCGGTCCTCCAGCGCCTTGACCAGGAGCACCTGCCGGAAGCGGTTGGTGATGGCGACGAGCAGCTGGAGCGGGTGGTCCACCTGGCGCAGCAGCCTGTCGAGCAGGGCGATCGCCCGCGCGCGGTCCCTGTGCAGCACCGCGTCGGTCAGGCGGAAGATCTCCGTCTCGGCCATGTTGGCCACCATGCGCTCCACGTCGCGCGCCTGGATCTCTCGGGCCTTGCCCGCGTAGAGCACGAGCTTCTCCAGTTCGCCGTCCAGCAGCCGCAGGTCGGTGCCGACGCGCTCGACCAGCAGGCCGGCCGCCCGCGTGTTCAGGTGCTTCCCCCGGGACTGGGCGCGGTTCTGGACCCACATCACCGCGTCCTCGGGCTTGAGCGGCCGGCACTCCACGACCGCCCCGGCTGCGGCGAGCGCCTTCGTCACCTTCCGCCGGGCATCCACGGCGCCGGCGGTGAAGAGCAGGACGGTGGAGGGCACGGGCGCCTTCAGGTAGTGCAGCAGCGCGCCGTCGCCGCCGCCCGACGGCTCCGCCTCGTCGGGCGACCCCTCTCCGACCCCGGGAGGCGCCTCCTTCTCGGCGCCGCCCTTCCGGCGCGGCACGATCGCCGGGCAGTCCTTCACCACGACGAGGCGGCGCTCGGCAAAGAAGGGCTGCGTCTCCGCCAGGCTCAGGGCCTGGGCGATCTGGTCCGGGCCGGGCTCCAGCACGTGGTAATTGAAGTCCGCCGACTCGGGCCGCACCACGGCAGCGCGCAGGGCGCGGTGCACCTCCTCGATGAGGAACGGCTCGCCCCCGTGAACGAGGTAGACCGGCCGGATCCGGCCCTGGCCGATCTCGGTCAGCGCTTCATGGTAATGCAACGCACCGCCACTCCCTCAGCATCGTCTGACTGCAGGGATTCGGGATCGCGCGCCGCCCTCCCTGCAGGAGCACCATGGCCGCGGATGGAATCTATGAGCACCTGCTGTCCACAAGGAGGCGATCGCGTGCGGCGCGGTCCAGCCGTACTGCTGCTCATCGTCCTGCTCCTCGGTGCGGCCTACGGCGCCTGGCGCGCCGCGGTCGAGGGCGCCGCCCTGCTGTCCGGCTTCCGGCCGGCCACCGCCGTCGCCGAGCGGCCGGCTGCCGGCTCTGCCCCGCTGGCCGACCGGGTCGTGCTCTTCATCATTGACGGCCTCCGCATCGAGGATGCGCACCGGCTGCCGGCGGTGGACTGGCTGCGCCGCCGGGGCGCAGGCTACCGGTTGGCGTCCACGGGGTTCGGCGGACGGGCGCCGCTGTTGGCCAGCCTGCTGACCGGCGCGCCGCCGACGCACCACGGCCTGCTGGCCGGCGACGCCGAGGCGTCGCCGGCCACCGACGACCTGCTGCAGGCCGCCGCCCGCGGCCAGGTGCCGGCTGGCAGGGCCCGGGGGCTCGCCGACCCGGAGCTGGCTGAACTGCTGGGTCCCGGGGGACCCCGGCTGGTGATCGTCGAGGCCGGGGAGCTGGCGGGCGGACGGACCGAGGCCGCGCTGGCCGGGCTCGATGCGCGCCTGGTCGCCCTGTTCGACCTGATCGACTGGCGGGACACCGCCGTGGTCCTGCTCGGCACCGCTGACGCCGCCGCCGGCGTGCCCTCGCCGCTTCCGCTCGTGCTGGCCGGCAGCGGCGTGCTCGCCGGGGCGGGAGGCGACGCCAGCCTCTACGACTTCGCCCCGACGGTGGCCGCACTGACCGGCCTGCCGACGCCGGTGGCGGCGCAGGGCAGGCCCATCCTCAGCGCCCTGGCCGTCGAGGGCCGCCCGCTGGACGCGGTGATGCAGGTCCACCTGGAGTCCCGGCGCGCCTGGGCGGCCGCAGCCGCGGCCGCATACGGCGCCCCGGCGGAGGTGCCGCCGGCACCCGCCACCGCCATCGAGGCCGAGGACTACCTGGCGACCCTGGAGCGGCTCGTCTCGGACGCCCGCGAGGCCTGGCTCACGGCGGGCGCCAAGGCGCGGCTGCCCTACCTGGGGCCCGGGCTCCTGATCCTCCTGCTCTACCTGCTGTTGCTCTACCGGAGCCGCCCGGGCGGCGCGGCCTTCCGGGCGCACCTGGTCTACGCCGCCCTCTTCACCCTCCTCTTCCTCGCCCTGGGTGGCGGCCACATCGTCCGGGGATCGCTGGCGGGCCGCTCGTGGGCGGAGTGGGCCTACCTGTTCGGCGCCGCCTCCGCCGTTGCGTCGCTGCTTGCCGCGGTCACGGCCGGCTTCGTCCTGTCGCGGCGGGAGTACCGCCAGTCCCGCTACCTCGCGGCCGGGGGGCTCCACGCGGCCCTGGGCCTCGTCGCCCTGAACGCCCTGCCCGCGGGCGCCCTCGTCCTCCTGACCGGGTGGTCCTTTCCGGTGGCGCTGCCGCCGTTCGGGCTATGGGCCGCGTTCTTCATCGCCGCCCTGCAGGTCGTGGTCATCGGCGGGCTCGGCCCCGTCTGGGCCTGGACTGCGGTCCGGGCCGCCCGGTTCGCCCGCCACCGCTGGCCGCCCAGGGAGGTGGGCGACCCCGAGATCAACGCCGACAAGGTGGTCCGCCTCAGGGCAATCCGCCGGGCGGACCGGCACCGCCGCAAGCCGGCCGATCGCCGCTGACCGGCAGGTCAGCCCACGGCGCCATCGACCGGCGATCCGGCACAGACCTCGTCACCACGCCCCCAACCAGCGCCGGCCCCGGAGACCCGGGGGCCGGCGCTCCGCGTCTCCCGGCCGGCCCGCGGTGCCCTCCGCCCAGACCCGGAACCCGTCCGACCAGAGCGTCACCGTGCCGTGCTGGTCGGTCCGCCACACCTCGGCGCCTGCCGCCCGCAGCCGCTCCAGCACCTCGCCGTGCGGGTGGCCGAAGGGGTTCCCCCGCCCGGCGGAGACCACCGCCACCCGGGGGGAGACGGCGCGCAGGAAGCGCTCGGTCGTCGAGAAGCGGGAGCCGTGGTGGGCGACCTTGAGCACATCGGCCGACAGGTCGTACCCCCGGTCCACCAACCGCGCCTCGGCATCTGCTTCCAGGTCGCAGGCCAGAAGGGCGGCAACACGGCGGTAGACGACCCGGACGGCCACGCAGTTCGCGTTGTCGTCGGACCTGCTGCCCGAGAGGGGCACCTCCGGCGGACCGAGCACCTGCAGCCACACGCCCTCCCCCAGCGGGAGCACGTCGCCCTCGCGCGCCTGACGGACCGGAACGCCCAGCTCCGCCGCGGCCGCCAGCGCCCTGGCGTAGGACGGCTCCGGGGCCGCGGCCGTGCTCACCCGCACCTGGCCCACGGGGACGCGGCGGAGCACGGCCTCCGCCCCGCCCACGTGGTCGACGTCCGGGTGCGTGAGTACGAGATACTCCAGCCGCCGTACCCCGGCCCGCCGCAGGTAAGGCACCACGACCTCGGCGCCCGCGTCGAACCCGCTGCCCGAACGCCCCTCGTACGCCACCCCTGCGTCCACCAGGGCGGCCGTTCCGTCCGGCCCCCGCACCAGAATGGCGTCGCCCTGCCCGACGTCCAGGAAGACCAGCTGGAGCCGGTCCGGGGGACCGGCCAGCGCCAGCCGCCAGGAGAGGCCGGCGCCCAGCGCCGCCAGCAGGGTGAGCGCGCCCGCCGCACAGACACCGGCGGGTGCCGCGCGGAGGCGCCGCCAGAGGGCCTCCAGCCGCCCGGTCAGGGCCCGGCGCAGCGCCGGCGACGCGGCCAGCAGCACCGCGCCGTACCAGAGCAGCACGCCGCCCGGCGGCAGGTGGCCAACGGCGACCTGGGCCAGCGGCAGGCTGCCGAGCGCCTTCACCCCGTAGACGAGCACGGCGAGGGCCCACCGGCCCACCAGCCCCAGCAGCCAGACCGCCGGCGGCAGGACCAGCCCCGCGGTCACGGCAGCCAGGCCGAAGGGGACCAGCAGGCCCACGAAGGGCACCACCAGCAGGTTGGCCAGCGGGGCCACAGGGGATATGACCCCGAAGGCGTGAAGGCTCAGGGGCTCCACCAGGGCCTGCGCAGCGAGGGTGACCGAGAGCCCTTCGGCCAGCAGGCGGGCGGGGCCCTCGGGCAACCCCCGCGCCAGGCGGAGCGCCAGCCAGCGCTGGATCGGCCCCGCGAGCAACAGAATGCCCAGCGTCGCGGCCACCGAGAGCTGGAAGCCCAGGTCGAAGAGGAGCCCGGGCAGCAGCACCAGGAGCAGCGCCGCGGCCGCGCCGAGGGTGTTGAGCGCATCCCGCTCGCGCCCGAGCACGTCGCCGGCCAGGACGAGGATGGCCATCAGGCCGGCGCGCAGCACGGACGGACTGGCGCCGGTGAGGAAGACGAAGAAGAGAACGGCGGGGATGACGAGCGCCGACGCCGCGGCCCGCCCCAGCCCGGCCCGCCGGAGCAGCCAGAGCAGCGGCACGACGAGCAGGGCGACGTTGCCGCCGCTCACCGCCAGCAGGTGGAAGACGCCGGTGGCCCGGAAGGCCGCCGAGACGTCGTCGGGCAGGTCGGACCGGCTGCCGAAGAGGAGGCCGGCCATCAGCGCCGCCTCCCGCTCGGGCAGCGCTTGACGCAGCACGCCCTCCAGGCGCAGCCGGACCGCCACCGCCGCGCGCCGGAAGGGATCCAGCGCCCCGGGGCCGAGGCGCTCAGGCGGGCCGCTCTCCATCACCAGGTAGACGGACTGACGGGCCAGGTAGGCCGCCTCATCGAAGCCGCCGGGGTGCCGCGGCCCCAGCGGCGGCGCGAGGCGGCCCGAGACGGCGATCCGCTCGCCAAAGGCGGGCTGCTGCCCATACCGCTGGGTGATGCGCACCCGCCCCCGGGCGGGGTGCCCGCCCACAGCCTCGGCCGCCACGACGTAGGCCGCGCCGCCGGACGGGCGCAGTTCGGGCTCGCTCACCACCGTGCCCACCAGGCTTACCTGCTGCCCCTCCCACGCGGACAGGTTGCCCCTGCCGGCGGTCTGGACGTACGCGCAACGCAGGGCACCGAACGCGGCAAGGGCAGCCAGCAGCAGTGCCGCGCTGCGGCGCCCGGCCAGCAACCCTCCCACCAGCGGGGCGAGCGCAGCGAGGCAGAGCGCGGGATGCGGGCGGAGCCATCCCGCCGCTGTGATGCCCACCGCGAGAGCCGCCGCGACCCACACCGCGGGACGAGACTGCACGGCCAGCCCCCCTTAACCAGTTTTTGTAAGTCTTCGCCACCTCTTCCAGGTTCCCTTCCGTCGGGCGGCGGTCCTACTCCCGCAGCAGGAGGGGCGGGTCCCGGGATCCCCCTCCGGTTGCGTGCCCGAATGAGGCGTTTGGTCCATGGTCGGGCAGCGGGCGCCACGGTAGAATGAAGCTGAAAGCAGTAGCTCGCCGGTCTTTGTTCGATATTTCACGAACTATGGTGGCGTGCTGCAGCAGCCGCACTGAAGCGCCGCACTCAACCGGTGCACCGGCGAGAGGAGGGGATGACATGCTCTTTCAGGTAACCCCCGAAACCCACGCCCTGATCTGCCTTCTCATCATGGCGGTCGCCTTCATCATCGCGCAGTACATCGGCCTGCCCGATCCGTCTCCCGCGCCGCGGCCGCAGCGTCGGCCGGAGCCGCGGCGGCGGGCGCGCAGCCGGGCCTGCCTCCGGGTCATCCACACGCACTAGCAGACGGTACCCCCGACAGTCAGCCACCCGACATAAATGGGTGGCTATTTATTTTTCGCGTTTGCGGCTCCACATTGAAGGAACATGCCCCCGGGGGTCGAATGAACATGGCTGGCGTGTGGTCTCTGCCCGCAGCCCGCGTGAGCAGAGAGAACACGCCCAAAATCTTGGAGAGAAAGGCGTGAGATCGCCACGAACAACATGGTTGAGTTTCGGGGCGTGTCGAAGACCTTCGATTCGACCGAAGCCCTCAACGACCTTAACCTGACGATTCGTCCGGGCGAGTTCCTTACGCTTCTCGGTCCCAGCGGCTGCGGGAAGACGACGACCCTCAGGCTGCTGGCGGGCTTCGAAGAGCCCACCTCCGGCGAGATCTGGCTGGCGGGCAGACCGGTACAGGGACTCCCGGCTTACAAAAGACCTGTTAACACGGTCTTTCAGCACTACGCGCTCTTTCCGCACATGACCGTGTTCGATAATGTTGCGTTCGGCCTGCGCATGCAGCGCCTTCCCGCGGCCGAGATCCGCCGGCGCGTCGCACAGGCGCTGGAGCTGGTGCGGCTGGGGGACCTCGGCAACCGCCGGCCCCAGGAGCTCTCCGGGGGTCAGCAGCAGCGGGTCGCCCTCGCGCGCGCCCTGGTGATGGAGCCGAAGGTGCTGCTGCTGGACGAGCCGCTCGGGGCCCTGGACCTGCAGCTCCGGCGGGCGATGCAGGTCGAGCTGCGCCAGCTCCAGCGCCGCCTCGGGGCCACCTTCCTCTACGTGACCCACGACCAGGAGGAGGCGCTGGCCATGTCCGACCGCATCGCCGTGATGCGGGGCGGCCGGGTGGAGCAGGTGGGGACGCCGGAGGAGGTCTACCTCCGCCCGGCCACCAGGTTCGTCGCCCAGTTCCTGGGCGAGGCCAACCTGCTGGAGGGCGAGGGTGCCGCCTCCGGCCGGCTTCGCTGGGGCGACTACCACCTGGCCGTGGACCGTCACCTGCAGCCCGGGCGCACGACCGTGGCGCTCCGACCTGAGCAGGTGCGGGTGCGCTGGCCGGGGTCGGCAGCCCCGGTCGGCCCTGCGGAGAACCGGCTGCACGGCATCGTGGCGGAGCGGCTCTTCGTCGGCACGGGAACGCGGCTCGTGGTGGAGGTGGCAGGACGGCGGCTCGCGGCGCTGCTGCCGGCGGGACCTGGTCCCGACCTCGGCGATCAGGTCGAACTCTGCTTCAGCGCCGAGCACTGCGTGGTGGTGGCGCCATGACCAGGCGGGGCGGATGGGCCGCGCTGGCCCCGACGGTGCTCTGGCTGACGGCCCTCGTGGCCGCGCCGCTGGCGCTCATGCTGATCTACAGCCTCGCCGCACGGATCGCGCCCGATTCCCCGTGGCCCCAGGGTATCACGCTTCAGCACTACGCACGCCTGGTCGACCCGCTCTACCTGCGTATCTTCATCCGCTCCATCCTCCAGGCGGCCCTGGCCACGTTCTTCTCGCTCCTGCTTGGGTACCCGCTGGCCTACTACATCGCCCGGAGCCCGCTGCAGAAGCGGGGCAGGCTGCTGCTCCTGGTCGTGATCCCCTTCTGGACGAACTTCCTGGTGCGCACCTACGCGCTCATGGTGCTGATGCGGGCGCAGGGCGTCATCAACTCCATCCTCACCGCCACCGGGCTCATCCGTGAACCCCTCTCCCTCCTCTACAACGAGGCGGCGGTGCAGGTGGGCCTGGTCTACACCCTGCTGCCCCTCCTCATCCTGCCGCTCTACGCCAACCTGGAGAAGCTGGACGAGCGGCTGCTCTCCGCAGCCCAGGACCTCGGGGCGAGCCCGTTCGCCGCGTTCTGGCACGTCACCTGGCCGCTGTCGCGCCCCGGCGTCCTCGTGGGCTGCATGATGGTCTTCATCTCCGCCTTCGGCATGTACCTCGTCCCCGACCTGATGGGCGGCGCCCGATCGGTCATGGTGGGCAACCTCATCCAGAACCAGTTCCTGCAGGCCCGTAACTGGCCCTTCGGCGCGGCGGTCGCCCTGGCCCTCACCGGGGTCGTCCTGGTGGTCGCGCTGCTGGTGCAGCGGGCCGGGCGGCTGGACGGCGGGGAGGTGAAGCGGTGAAGGGGAAGCGCGACTGGCTGAAGCTCCACGCATGGCTGGTCTACGGGTTTCTCTACCTGCCGATCTTCATCCTCATCGTCCTCTCCTTTAACAGCTCCCGCACGAGCGCCGTCTGGAAGGGCTTCACGCTGGACTGGTACGTGCGGCTCTTCCACAACCGCCTCCTCTGGGAGGCGGTGCAGAACAGCCTGATCATCGCCACCGCCACGGCGCTCATCTCCACCGCGCTGGGCACGGCCGCCGCCCTCTCCCTGCACCGGCGGCAGATCCGCGGCCGGCTCTGGGTGGAGGGGCTTCTCTACCTCCCCCTGGTACTCCCCGACATCGTGCTGGGCGTGGGGGCGCTCGTGCTCTTCACCGCCCTGGGCATCGGGCTCGGGCTGGGCACGATGCTGGCCGCCCATGTGGGCACGTCGATCTCCTACGTCGTTCTGGTGCTGCGGGCCCGGCTGGCCGACATGGACCAGCGCCTGGAGGAGGCCGCCTGCGACCTGGGCGCCACGCCGTGGCAGACGCTCTGGCACGTCACGCTGCCCCTGCTGGCGCCGGGCATCCTGGCCTCCGTGCTGCTCTCGTTCACGCTGTCTCTGGACGACTTCATCCTCTCCTTCTTCACCGCAGGCCCCGGGTCGACCACCCTGCCTCTGCGCGTGTACGGGATGATGAAGACCGGCCTGACACCCGAGGTCAACGCCCTGTCCACCGTGCTTGTGCTGGTGACGGGCATCGCGACCACCCTGTACCTGCGGCTGACACAGAACCGGATCTAACGTCAAAGTGGGAGGATGAGTGGAATGCGCAAGCGTGTGGGGCTTGCGGTCGCCGCTCTGATGCTGGTGACCGCAGCGCTGTCGGGGTGCTCCTCCGGAGGAGGCACCAGCATGGCCTCGGACCTGCCGAAGCCGGAGCGGGATCCGAGCGTGGACATGAGCCGGCTTTCGTCCGAGTTGAACGTCTTCACCTGGACCGAGTACCTGCCCCAGTCGGTGATCAGCGAGTTCGAGGATCTCTACGGCGTGCGGGTCAACTACGATGCGTACTCCAGCAACGAGGAGATGCACGCCAAGCTGAAGGCCGGAGCCTCGGGCTACGACATCATCATCCCCGAGATCTACATGGTGAAGGTCCTGCGGCGCGAGGGGCTGCTCGAGGAGATCGACCACGCCAACGTGCCGAACCTCAAGAACATCGATCCGCGCTTCCGGGGGCTCGAGCACGATCCGAACAACGACTACTCGGTGCCCTATGTGTGGGGGACGACGGGTATCGTCGTCAACAAGGAGCGCATCAGCCCCGACCAGATCCAGTCGTGGGATGACCTGTGGAACCCGGACTTCGCCGGCAAGCTGGTCGTGCCCGACGACGCCCGGGAGATGGTGGGCATCGCCCTCCGCACGATGGGCCACGGGCTGAACACCACCGACCCGGCGGCCCTCGAGGCGGCCAAGGAGAAGCTGAAGGCGCTGAAGCCCAACGTACGGGCCTTCAACAGCGACAGCCCCAAGGACCTTCTGCTGGGCGGCGAGGTCTGGGGCGGCGTGGTCTGGAGCGGCGAGGCGGCCCTGGTGATGCGGGAGAAAGAGGACTTCCAGTGGATCATCCCGCCCGAGGGTGTGACCATCTGGATCGACCACGTGGCGATCCCCAAGGACGCGCCGCACAAGTACACCGCCGAGGTCTTCATCAACTTCCTGCTCGACCCGCTGGTCAGCGCCCGCATCTCCGCGGAGTACCCCTACGGCAACCCCAACAAGGCGGCCATGCCGTACATCCCCGCGGAGGACCTCGCCAACACGGCCATCAACCCGCCGGCCGAGTGGCTGAAGAAGGCCGAGTCGCTGGACGACCTGGGCGACGAGATGAACCAGCTGTACGACCAGATCTGGACTGAAGTCAAGGGATAGCGCCCGACGGGGAGCGGATAGCCGCTCCCCGTCCTGCATTGCTGCCCCCAGGGGCCGTTTCCGGCCCTGCGACGAACGCCCAGGGCCGAAGGATGCGTCCTTCAAGTGGCAGGATCACGCCGGACGTGGTCCGAATGTAATTTAGATTGTTCAGTACTAGCGAGGAGGTCACGAAATGTCAACCCAGACACCGGCTGCGCCGGACGCCGTCCTGAAGCCCCGGGACCTGGGCCAGATCCTGGACCAGAACTTCAAGGTCTTCGGCCGGTCGTGGCGCTCGCTGCTGCCGGTGGGACTGATCGCCGCCATCCCGGGACTGCTGATGTCGATCCTCATGCTCTGGCTCTCCCCCGACCTCGCGGCGGGCTCCTTCGACAACCCCCTGATCCGCATGCTGGCTGCGGCCGAATGGGGGGACTACTCCGGCCTGATCGCGCTGGGCTGGGGGGTGGCGGTCTTCGTCATCGTGCTGCTGCTCCTCTTCCCGCTCTACCAGGGCGCGCTGATCGACGTGTCGGCGCGTGCCGTGCTCCACATGGAGCCGGTCCCCCTGAGCGAGTCGTTCCGGGTCGGGGCGGTCCGGTACTGGCCCATGCTGGGCGCCTACGTGCTCCTGGCCCTGCTCTGGATCGGCGCGATCCCCGCGCTGATCCTGGCCGGCCTGGTGGTGCTCTCCTGGATCACGCTGCCGCTGGGCCTGGTGGCGCTGGCGACGTTTACCGTCTTCACCGGTCACGCGGTGATCATCGAACAGCTGGGCCCTGCGGGCGCCCTCAAGCGGTCGTTCTCGCTGGTCAAGACGCGCTTCTGGCCGCTGCTCGGCACCGGCATCGTCTACTACCTGCTGAGCACGGTCGTTTCGTATATCGTGGCCTTTCCCTTCAGCTTCGTCGCGGGCATCGCGGCGGCGGCCACCGAGTCTTTCGTTCCCTTCGCGCTGACCAGCCTGATGGAGGGACTGGTAGGCGCCATCATCACCCCCTTCATGGCGGTCGGCCTCACGCTGGTCTACTTCGACACCCGGATCCGGACAGAGGGTTACGACCTGGAGGTCATGGCCGCGCAGCAGGCGGTGGCGGCCGATCCCGCCGAGTTCCGGCCATGAGGCGCGCCCTCGCCCTCCTCCTGCTCCTCCTCTCGCTCCCGGCAGCGCCGATCGCGGCGGCGGCAGTCCCGGCCACGGCATACCTGGAGCAGCTGCAGGCCGCCGAGGGGCTGCTCGGCGAGGCCGAGGCGTCGCTGGCCCGGGGGGACGAGGCCGCTGCCCGGATGGCGGTGCGCTCCGCCGGCCAACGGCTGACGGGCATCGATCAGGTGGTCAGCCCGGCCGGGGAGGTCCGGGCTGACCTCTCCGACCTGCAGGAGGCGCTGCGGGAGGCCGCGGCCGATCCCACGGCGCTGGGTAGCGCCAGGGAGGTGCTGGAGGCGCACCTGCGCGCGGCCGAGGAGCTCGTTGCAGCAGACGCAGTGGAGGCGCCGGGCGCCCGCGCCAGCCTGGACCGCGCCCTCGCCCAGGTCGCAAGCCAGTCGCTGCTGCAGCGGGCGCGCAACTGGTTCCTCAGACTGTTCCTGCGCGGGATCGACCGGGCCGAGCCCGCGTCCTTCCCGGTCTGGGCCTACTGGGTCGGCGGGGCAGTCGGCGCCCTCGCGCTCACCTGGGCGGGCATCGGCCTCTACCGTGCGCTCACCGGCCACGGCGCGGGCCGCGAGGGGGTGTGGGTCGGTGGGAGAGGGACCGCTTCCGCACGGCCGCCGCAGCCCGCCGAGCTGCTGCAGCAGGCGCAGGCCGCAGCCGGGCGGGGCGAGTACCTGGAGGGGATCCGGCTCGCCCACCTCGCCCTGCTGCTCCACCTCGACCACCTGGACCTCATCAGCTACCGGCCGGCCCAGACCAACCGGGAGCACGAACTGCAGCTCCGGAGCCGCGGACCCTCCCTGCTGCCGGCGCTGCGGCGCCTGCACGACCTGGTGGAGGAGTGCCTCTACGCCGGACACCCGGCGCGTGCTGCCGAGTACGGGCAGGCCGAGTCCCTGGTGATGCAGCTATGGCGAGAGGGGGATGCCGCATCAAGAAGCCAGGACGCGACGCCTGGCCGGTCATCGCCGGCCTCATCGCACTGATCTTCGTGGGCACGCTGCTGGGCGGCGGCAGCCAGGCCCGCTCGGCCATGGCTCCCGCCGGCTCCACCTACTCGCGGAGCCCTGACGGGCTTTCCGCCATCTACGCCGTCTTCGCCGACCAGCGCGCAGCCCTGCGCTGGAAACTGCCGCTGGACCGGTTGGACGACGACGTGGACCGGCTGGTGATCTGGAACGTGGAAGGCCTGAGGCCCGAAGAGGTGGAGGCGCTGGAGCGGTGGGTGGCGCGGGGACACGCTGCCCTGGTGGGGGGAGATCTGACCAACCCGCCGGCACCCTGGCCGGGCACGATCGACCCCGGAGTCCCCGGCAGCGCCCGGCCCGCAGCCGCCCACCCCGCCACCGCCGGCATCCGGGAGGTCTCGGTGGGGGGCGCCCACTTCCGGGGCGGGTCCGCGGATCAGCTGGTCCACCTGAAGGATGCGGGCGGGCGGCCGGTGCTGGTCTCCTGGCGGGTCGGGGAGGGCCGCCTCTTCTGGTCGGCCGACACCGCCTGGCTGAGCAACGCCCGCATCGGCGAGGCCCAGAACCTGGAGCTGGCGCTGCAGACCCTGATGCCCCGGGGCGGTGGCCAGGTGGCGTTCGACGAGTACCACCACGGCTACACCTCACCCACCCACTGGTGGCAGCTTCTGCGGGAGTCGCTGAGGGCCTTCGCACTGCTTATGGCCGCAGCCCTGACGCTCTTCTTCTGGTCCTTCGGCGTCCGCTTCGGCTCGCCGCTGCCCGCGCCCGTCCGGCCGCCCCGGGCGGCGGTGGAGTACGTACACTCCATGAGCCAGCTCTACCGGCGGGCAGGCGCCGGGGAGGTGGTGCTGCGGGCCCTCTACCGCTCGCTCCGGGCCCACCTCGGCCGGCTGACGGGCGGCGTGGCGGACCTCTCCCACGCCGAGATCGCGCGCCGGGCGGCCCCCCGCTGCGGGGCCGCCGAGGCGGAGATCGAGCGGCTGCTGAACCGGACGGCGGATTCGAACCTGAAACCCTCCGAGGCCGAGCTGATCGCCCTGGCCCGGGACGTGGAGAACCTGCAAAGGAGAATCGACCATGCCGGACACCGCGACCGTTGAGACCCTGCGGCGCATTGAGACCGAGCTGCGCAAGGTGATCGTCGGCCAGGAGCAGGTGATCGAGCAGATCCTGGTGGCCCTGCTCGCAGGGGGGCACGTGCTGATCGAGGGCGTCCCGGGCCTGGCCAAGACCCTGATGGTGCGCAGCCTCGCCCAGGTGCTGGGTATCGGCTTCAGGCGCATCCAGTTCACGCCCGACCTCATGCCCGCCGACGTGATCGGCACCACCGTCTTCAACCCGAAGGACCTGACCTTCGAGGTGAAGCGGGGCCCCGTCTTCACCAACCTGCTGCTGGCCGACGAGATCAACCGCACGCCGCCCAAGACGCAGTCCGCCCTGCTGGAGGCGATGGAGGAGCAGCAGGTGACCCTGGACGGGCAGCCCCACCCCCTGCCCCGGCCGTTCATGGTCATCGCCACGCAGAACCCCATCGAGTACGAGGGCACCTACCCGCTGCCCGAGGCGCAGCTGGACCGCTTCCTGATGAAGGTTCGCATCGACTACCCCGCTCAGGACGAGGAGCGGGCCATTCTGGAGAACCACTACCGGGGCTTCCGGGCGCAGGAGCTGGAGCAGGCGGGCATCGCGCAGGTGCTGGACGCAGAGGGGCTCCTCAACCTGCGCACCGCGCACCGCCGGGTCACGGTGGAGGCCGGCGTGCTGGACTACATCAACGCCGTCGTGCGGGCGACCCGCGAGTGGTCAAGCCTGTCGGTGGGCGCCAGCCCCCGGGGCGCGGTGGCCCTGCTCGTCAGCTCTCAGTCGCTGGCCCTGCTGCGGGGGCGTGACTACGTGGTGCCCGACGACGTGAAGGAGATGGCGCGGCCCGTCCTGCGCCACCGGGTCATCCTCCGGCCCGAGGCCGAGGTCGAGGGGGTGCAGGCCGACCAGGTGCTGGAGCAGATCCTCCAGTCCCTGCCGGTCCCGCGCTGATGGCAGCCCGGCGGGTCATACGCCGGTTCAGCCCGACGCCCCTCCTGCCCCTCCTCCTCGCCCTGACGGCGCTCCCCTCCCTGTTCCCGGGGATGCTCTGGCTCAGCCTGGTGCTGGCCGGCCTGCTGGCGGCGGCGGCGCTGGCCGACCTGGCCGCCTCGCGCCACCAGATCGAGGCGGAGCGCCGGGTCGACGGGCCGCTCTCGCTGGGGGAGGCGGGCGCCATTGGCCTGGCCTTCCGCTGCCTGGGCGCGCCGGTGCAGCTGGAGGTGCGGGACGACCTGCCCATTCGCCTGGAGCCGGCGGCGAAGTGGCCGACCGTCAAGCTGCAGCCCGGGGCCTGGACCGAGGCGACCTACCGGGTGAGGCCGCGGCGGCGCGGCCGGTACGCCATCGGTCCGCTGCACGGGCGCTACCGCTCCCCGCTGGGCCTTTGGCGTCAGACCATCACCTGGCCGCTGACGGACGAGGCGCGGGTCTACCCCAACCTGCGGGCCGTCAGGCAGTTCGAGGTCTCCATGCGCAAAGGAAGGCAGCTGGAGGGGCTGAAACGGGCCCGGCTTCGGGGGACGGGCACCGAGTTTGAGTCGCTCAGGGAATACCAGGAGGGGGACGAGTTCCGGGCGATCAACTGGCCGGCCTCCGCCCGGCGCGGCGGCCTGGTGACCAACCTCTACCAGGCCGACCGCTCGCAGCCCATCATGCTGCTCATCGACGCGGGCCGGCTGATGATCCCGCAGATCAAGGGCCTCTCCCGGCTGGACCACGCCCTGAACGCGGCGCTCCTGCTGGCGACGGTGGCCGCGGAGCGCGGCGACCAGGTGGGCCTGATGCTGTTTGGCGGCAAGGTGAAGACCTTCGTGCCGCCCCGCAAGGGCAGGGGCCACGTGATGGCCATGCTGGAGGCCATTTACGACGTTGCACCGGAGCAGGTGGAGCCCGACTACGGCCGGATGTTCGGCTGGTTCCGGGCCAGGCACCGCAGGCGGTCACTGGTGGTGCTCTTCACCGACCTGATGGACCCGGAGATCAACCAGGGGCTCATCGCCCACCTCTCGGCCATGGCCTCCCGCCACCTGGTCCTGGTGGTCACGCTGACCGACCCGGCGGTGCTCTCCCTCAGCCGCTGCCTGCCCGCCGATTCCCGTCAGGCATACGAGAAAGCCACCGCGCTGGAGGTGCTGGCACAACGGGCCGAGACCCGGGCCAGGCTGCAGCGCAGTGGCGTGATGGTGATCGACGTGCCGCCGGAGTCCTTCTCGACGGCGGTGGTCAACCGGTACCTGCAGATCAAGGAGCAGGGTCGCCTGTAAGGCCGGCGGCCTCCTGCGCGCGGCCCTCGCCCGGCTGCTCTGGGCGCCGCCCGGGCAGCAGCCAGTAGGCGATGCCCAGGGCGAAGGTCACCGCGGCCACGCCGTACTTGCCCCATTCCGGGAGGCTCGCCATGGGGGTGATGAAGCCCTCGACGGCCGCGGCCACCAGGAAGAAGGGCAGCGAGCTCAGCACCAGGATGGCTGCCCGCCGGGCGCCGGCCGCGAAGGCGGCCCCCCGGGTGAGGTCGCCGGGGGCGACGAGGGGCCAGCCCAGGCAGAACCCCGCCGCACCGGTGAGGAAGATCGCCATCAGCTCCAGGGCGCCGTGGGGCAGGATCAGCGCCCAGAAGGAGAAGGAGAGCCCGGCCTGGTGGAAGTGCGCGGCCAGAGCGCCGACGATCAGCCCGTTATAGGCGAGCACCAGTGCGGTGCCGACGCCGAGGGTGACGCCCAGGCCGAACGCCAGCAGGCCCACTCGTACGTTGTTGACCAGGATGTACGACCCGATCAGGGCGCGGGCCTCCACCGGCCAGATCTCGCCGCCGCGCGGCGCGGCCTCGTAGAAGCGCAGTTCCGGCGGCACCAGGGCGTCGGCCAGATTGGGGTCGTAGAGAATCGCGAGAAAGCCCACCAGCCCGCCCAGCGCCATGAGCCCCGCGGCGAGGAGCAGCGGCCGCCAGGCGCCGCGCACGGTGGCGGGGACGGTGTGGGCGAACAGCCGCCACAGGGAGCGCAGCCGCTGCGGCTCCTCCGCGTAGATGATGCTGTGCGCCTGCGTGACCAGCTGGTTCAGGTGGGCCTCGACCTGGCTGCCCGGAAAGTACGTGCGGGCGTAGGCGAGGTCGGACGCGGCGTGCCGGTACAGCCGGCCCAGCCGCTCCACCTGCTCCAGCGGAAGCCGCCTTGCACCCTGCTTCTGTACGGCGGCCAGAATCCCGGCCAGCTCCTTCCAGGCGTCCTGCCTGCGGGCCACAAACTGGTCCTGGTTCACTGAGAGACAGCCCTCCCGAGGTGATCACATGGATCCGATCCGCATCGACACGCCAGAGAGCGTCGACCTGTCCCTGGAGCCGGCGGGCCTCGGCAGCCGCTTTCTGGCGGCCCTGATCGACGCCCTGGTCCAGTACGGCGTGATCTTCGCGCTGATGTTGGTGACGCTGCCGTCGTTCTCCATCGCGGCCATCTTCGAAGAGGCGACCGCCTTTGCGACGATCAACTTTGTACTGGCTATTCTGCTCGTGGCCGTCGCACTCCTGTTCTTTCTGTACAAGCTGCTCCTTGAGGCCCTGTGGAACGGCCAGACGCTCGGCAAACGCGCCGTGGGCATCCGCGTGGTTCAGGCCAACGGCATGCCGGTCACCTTCCTGCAGGTGGTCATCCGCAACCTGCTGCGGATCATCGACTACCTGCCCGGCTACTACCTGATCGGTTCGATCTGCGTGCTCGCCACCCGCCGGCGGCAGCGCCTGGGCGACCTGGCCGCGGGCACGGTGGTGGTGCGCGACCGCCCGGCGGAGCTCCCCGTGGTGCCTGACAGGCTCTCCCACACGCCGGTGACGGACCTGACCCGGCTGCGGGAGCACGTGCTGCGGCTCAGGGAGGAGGATCTGCTGCCCGCCAGGGGCTACTGGCAGCGCCGGCTGCAGCTGGACGGCCCTTCCCGGGCCCGGGTGGCGGCCAAGGTCGCGGAGGGGCTGGCGGCCCGGATGAGCTGGACGGACCCGCTGCCGCCGTACCCGGACGATTTCATCGAGGAGGTCCTCTACGTGCGGGCGCACTGACCGTCGTCGCCTGTTTCCTGGAGGGCGCTGTTGACAGGTCCTCTGCGTGCGGGCAACGAAGGTTGTCGCCGGGTTGCCCGATGACGCAGCTCGCAGGTCCTCAACGCGTGCACATTGACCTGCCGCGACAGGCTCAGGGAGAGGTATACTAAACTTTGAGGTGAAGTCAGTTGAAGCTTGGCTGCCATATCAGCATCAGCAAGGGGTTCCCCCAGGCGGTGGAGAACGCCCACAAGCTGGGCTGCGAGTCGTTCCAGTTCTTTACGAAGAACCCGCGGGCGTTCCAGGGCAAGGCCGCCGATCCCGAGGCCGCGGCCCGAGGCCGCGCCCTGATGGCGGAGTACGGGCTGGTAGCGGTAGCCCACGCGCCTTACATCACCAACCTCTCCACGCCGGACCCGGAGCTGCAGGCGATCTCGATTGCCTCGCTGAAGCAGGACCTGGAGAACGCCGAGGCCTTCGGCGCCGTCGGCTGCGTCTGCCACATGGGCAAGCACGTGGGCGAGGGCGAGGCGTACGGCATGTCCCGCATGGTGGAGACGATCAACCGCCTGCTGGAGGCGTACACCGGCCCCTGCCTGCTCCTCCTGGAGAACACGGCGGGGCAGGGATCCGAGCTGGGCACCCACCTGGAGCAGCTCATGGAGGTGCGCAGCCGGGTGGAGCAGCCGGAGCGCATCGCCTTCTGCTTCGACACCTGCCACGCCTTTGCGGCGGGCGTCTACCTGCCAGAGGAGTGGGAGGCGTTCGTGGCGCACGCCCGGGAGATCGGCTACTGGGAGTTGCTCAAGGCGGTGCACCTGAACGATTCCAAGTTCGAGCACGGCAGCCGCAAGGACCGGCACGCCAACCTGGGCAAGGGCTTCATCGGCGAGGCCGGCATCGCGGCGCTCCTGCGCTCCGGGGCGTTCGACGGGCTGCCGGTGGTACTGGAGACGCCGGTCAAGGACGAGGCCGAGTACGGCCCGGAGATTGCGTACGCCCGGTCGCTGCTGCAGCGGGACGCATGATGCTGCCGGGAGCCCCGTTATGCCTCCCGGCCGGCGGCCCTCCTGCCGGCACGCAGGTGACCGCTGTCGCAGGAGTATGACAACCCCCACGGGGCATCCGCCCCGCGGGGGTTGTCTCGTTCTGCGCGGGAGCCATCCTGGGTGGCATCTGCCACCAAGTGGGGTTTCTCCGGTAGGATTTCTACACTTTAAAGTCTAATAGTAGAGGCTACAACGTCCCCTGGAGGTGTCCCGCAATGTCCGCTCCGCAAGTGCTGCCCAGCCTCCCGCCGGAGACGTTCCCCGCGGGCAGCAGGGCCGCGCTGCCGATCGTCCTCGGCTACCTGCCCATCGGTTTCGCCTTCGGCGTGCTGGCAAAAACCGCCGGCTTCTCAGTCGCCGAGGTGGGGCTGATGTCGCTGCTCGTCTACGCCGGGTCCTCCCAGTTCATCGGCGCCGAGATGTTCGCCGCCGGTGCGGCCTTCCCAGCCATCGTCTCCACGACCTTCCTGGTCAACCTGCGGCACCTCCTGCTCAGCACCGCGCTGCTGCCCTCGTTCCGGCAGAACCGCCCGGCGGTCAACGCCCTCCTCTCCTACGGCATCACCGACGAGACCTTCGCCGTGAACGCCTCCCTGCTGCGGGGCCGGCCCATCGGGCCCGCCTTCGTCGCCGGGCTGCACGTGACGTCCCAGGCCAGCTGGATCGCCGCCTCGATGGCGGGTGCGCTGGCCGGCGGGATCGCGACCAACCAGGAGGCCCTGGGGCTCGACTTCGCGCTCTCGGCCATGTTCATCGGCCTGCTGGTGCCCCACCTGCGGGGCGAGGGCGCCGGCAGCCGCCAGATCGCGGCCCTGGTGGCGGCGGTCATCGCGGTGGCGATGGGTCTCCTGGGCGAGCCCAGCTGGGGCGTGATCGTCGCGACGGTCGTCGCCGCCACGGTGGGGGTGATGATCCGGTGATGACGGTGCGCACCGAGGTGCTGCTGCTGTTTATGGGTATGGCCCTGGTCACCTACCTGCCCCGCATGCTGCCCATCGTGGTCCTGAGCCGGTTCAAGATGCCGCCTCTCCTGCTCCGGTGGCTGGAGTTCATCCCGGCGGCGGTTCTCTCGGCCCTGCTGGCGCAGGGCCTGCTGCTGGACGGCCAGCGACTGGCGCCGCCGCCCGCCAACCCCGCCCTGCTGGCTGCGCTGCCTGCGTTTGCGGTGGCGATCTGGACGCGGAGCCTCATGGGGACAGTGGTCGTCGGAATCGCCGCCATGGCGCTGCTGCGGTATCTGGCGTGAGCAGTGCGTCGGCGGCTGTGGGAAGTGTAAAGCCGGTGCCGGCTGGCCGCTGACGTGGTCGCAGACTTCCCGCCTCACACCGCCCCGGGCTCAGTTGGTCAGGTACGGCCGCAGCTTCTCCAGCGTCTTCTGGCCGATGCCCGACACGTTGATCAGGTCGTCCACCCGCCGGAAGGGCCCGTGCTCGGTGCGATAGGCGATGATCGCCCGCGCCGTCGCCGGACCGATGCCGGGCACGCTCTCCAGCTCGGCCTGGGAGGCGGTGTTGATGTTGACCAGCGCCTGGCCGCCCGCACCGCTCCCCTCGAGCGTCGTCGCCACGGGCTGGTAGGTGGCCCCCTGCGCCCGAGGCGGCGGCGGGGCGGCGGGCTCCAGGTCGGCCTGCCGGTAGACGTAGATCTTGGCCCCGTCCACCAGCGGTGCGGCGAGGTTGAGCACGCCGGGCACCGCGTCGGGCAGGGGGCCGCCGGCCGCGACGATCGCATCGTGCACCCGGGAACCCTCGGGCAGCGTGTAGACGCCGGGCGCGTTGACCCCGCCCTCCACGTGGACGACCACTTGGCGCGCCGGCGGCCCAACGGGCGGCGCCTCCGCTCCACCCGGTGCGGACGCGCCGTCGGGAGCTGCAAGCGCCCCGCTCTCCAGCTCCGCGAGGAAGGCCGCGGCCTTCAGGGCGCGCTGATCCGCCTGGTACAAGGTGTATCCCCGCCAGGCGAGCCCGGCGACGCAGAGCGCGAGGAGCGCGGCGATCGCCATCCGCATCGCCGGTGTGAACTGGATGATCGAACCCATCCCCTTCACCCCCGGTCAGGCACTTCGCCGGACACCCATAATTTTCCTGCCAATGGCTTACAGGCCCCTGCCGGTCGCGCTGACCGGCGGGGGTCTGTTGAAGCGCTACGCTAATGCACCTCGCGGTCCTCGGGCAGCATCTCGTCTTCCGTGACGAGCAGGGCCTCCACCTTCGCCGCGCCGCGGATGTCGTGCATCGCCGTCTTGATGCGGCTCCGGTCCTCCCGGGTGCGCACGATGCCCTTCACGTGGAGCACGCCGTCGGCGCAGTAGACCTGGAACCTGCCCGGGTCGTAGCCCATCCGCTCCAGGAGGCGGAGGGCAGCCCGGGAGACGTCCGCGTCGTCCTCCTCCTTGCCGACGCCCACCTTCACCCGCTCCGACCGGACCTCCCGCACCCCGGGGACCGACTCTGCCAGCCGGGCGGCCTTCTCCACGTCGCCGTAGCTGTCCGCCTCGCCCATCAGGGTGACGACGCCCTTCTCCACCCGGGCCCCGATGCGGCGGTACTCGGGCACCTCGGCCAGCCTGGCCGTGACGGCACCCTCCAGGTCCCGGTCGTCCCGGTCGCCGAGGGTCTCCTCGTGGGCGACGGTGATGTCGTTCGCGACCCGTCGGACGCCGGGGATCTTCCGCACGATCTCCTCCGCGGCGGTCTTATGCGAGAGGGCGTCGACCACGCCCGTGAGCCGCACCTCGCCGTCCGCGGCCGACACCTTGACGTCGATGCCCGCCGAGTCGGTCTGGGCCAGAAGGGCGTCCTTGATCTCCTTCACCAGGTACTCATCGTGGTTGAACGTGCGCTCAGGCATTCGCATTCTCCTCCCCAGGGACGCTCCTCCGCTAGTCTGCCCGCCTGCCGTCGGCCCTATGGGCTCAGTCGCCGGAGAGGCCCGCCTGCTGCGGCAGGTTTGGCCGCCGCGTCACCACGAACCAGCCGAAGGCGAGGCAGCCCACGGCGAAGATCGTGTCGCCGACGACCCGCAGCCAGCGCAGCCGGTTCATCAGGTCGGACTGCATGAACTCGGCCGAGCGGGCGTACCACATGCCGTGCTCCACGCTGGCCCAGGTCTGCAGGAGCCCCAGCGGCAAGAGGCTCAGGAGCACCATCAGGGCGAGGCCGACGTTGATCCACCAGAAGGCGAAGCTGAGGAGACGGTCGTTCCAGCGCTGCCCCAACGTCATCCCCCGCAGGCAGAAGAGCGTGAGCGCCATGCCCAGCAGACCGTAAACGCCGAACAGCGCCGTGTGGCCGTGCACGGGGGTGGTGTTCAGTCCCTGCATGTAGTAGAGGGCGATGGGCGGGTTGATGAAGAAGCCGAAGAGCCCCGCACCCACCAGGTTCCAGAAGGCGACGGCCACGAAGAAGTAGATCGGCCAGCGGTACTCCCGCACCCAGGGCTTCGACCGGCTCAGGGTGAGGTTCTCGTAGCCCTCGAACCCGATCAGCACCAGGGGCACCACCTCCAGGGCGCTGAAGACCGCCCCCAGGGCCATCACGGCCATCGACGTGCCGGTGAAGTAGAGGTGGTGGAACGTGCCGATGATACCCCCGGAGAGGAAGATGATCGTCGAGAAGAGCACCGTCGCGGTGGCGGTGGTCGTGCGGAGGAGCCCGAGGCGGGTGAACAGGAAGGCGATGACAACGGTCGCGAAGACCTCGAAGAAGCCTTCCACCCACAGGTGCACGACCCACCAGCGCCAGTACTCGATCATGGCGTAGTTGGTCTGCCGCCCGTACATCAGCCCGGCCCCGTAGAAGAGCGCAATGGCAAAGGAGGACAGGACGAACAGGAAGAGCAGGTTCCGCTGCTCGCCCGGCTTCCGCAGGGCAGGCAGCAGCGCCCGCAGCATCAGGGCGAGCCAGAGGAAGAGGCCGACGAAGAGAAACCACTGCCAGAACCGGCCAAGGTCCACGTACTCGAGCCCCTGGTGGCCGAACCAAAAGTTGGCCTCCAGGGAGAGGCCCTGCTGGACCGCGACCGCCTGCCCGGCCAGGGACCCGCCGACGATGATGACGAGGCAGACCAGCAGGAAGAGCACGCCGGCCCGCTGCAGCGGCGGCTCGTACCCTGAGACTGCCGGGGCGATGAAGAGTCCGGTCGCCAGCCACGAGGTCGCGATCCAGAAGATGCCCAGCTGCGTGTGCCACGTGCGGGCCAGCGAGTAGGGGATCCACCGGTCCAGGGGGATGCCGTAGAAGCCAGAGCCCTCCACGCCGTAGTGGGCGGTGATGACGCCCATCAGGATCTGGACCATCACCAGGGCCGCGACGATCCAGAAGTACGGCAGGGTGACCTTCATGGACGGGGTGACCTTCAGCCCGGAAAGCAGCGGATCGCTCGCCGGCGGCTCGTAGAGCTCACCCTCCGACCGGTGGCGCTCCGCGGCGTAGTACCAGACCAGGGCGCCCACCCCGGCCAGCAGCAGCACGAAGCTGACCACCGACCAGACCACGGCCTCGCCGGTGGGCCGGTTGCCCACCAGCTGCTCCGGCGGCCAGTTGTTGGTGTAGGTGACGTCCGACCCGGGCCGGTTGGTGGAGGCCGCCCACGACGACCAGAAGAAGAAGGCGCTCATCTGCGCCCGCCGGGCCGGGTCGGGCACCGTGTTGGCCCTGATGGCGTAGGCCTCCCGCAGGTCGGCAAGGGAGGGGTCGGCGCCGAAGAGGCTGTCGTAGTGGGCCGCCACCGCCCGGATGGCCTCCGCCCTGAGCGGCGAGACCACCAGGTCGCCGGTGGCGGGGTCGTAGGAGTTGGTGCGCAGCTCCTGCATCAGCCGGGCGCGCAAGGCGGCCTGCGCCTCGGGGTCGAGGTCCTCGTAGGCGGTGCCATACGCCTCATCGGCCCAGGCGTCCAGGATCCAGACCGCCTCGCGGTGCAGCCAGTCGGCCGTCCAGTCAGGCGCGACATAGGCGCCGTGGCCCCAGACGCTGCCGACCTCCTGGCCGCCCATCGACTGCCACACGTTCTGGCCGTCCCGGATGTCGTCGCCCGTGAAGAGCACGGCGCCATCGGTGGTCACCACCCGCTCGGGGATCGGTGGGGCCTTCCAGTAGGTGTCCCAGCCGTAGTAGCCAAGCACGGCAAACGAGGCGGCGATGACCAGCGCCAGCGCCAACCAGAGCCGAGTGTAGCGCACAGAGATGCCCTCCCATGCCAGATGCCGGAGTCGGTGTCCGGCCCTAGCATGCCCTGCGTGCATCCGGCCCGATTCGCCGGCCCCGTCACCCGCGCCGCCGGAAAGGATGGTTCAACCTGAAGCCGCCGTTGACGGGCGCAGCCGCTGCCCCTAGGATAAGAACTGTCACACTTCTGGCGACAAGGAGGCGTTGCGAGGTGCTGTACTTCAACCTCCCCCGGTTCTTCGACAAACGCTCACAATGAACTGAGCTGCGCGCGCGATCCCCTCCATACGCACGGGCCAGGTTCGTTTGTGAGCAGGTAGGATGCTATCCACCCGATCACAACCAACCGAAAGGGGCCTGTTTTTTATGTCTCTGAAAGGGGCGCTCCGCTTCCTCTGGACCTACCTGAAGCCCATGGGCGCCCGCCTCATCCTCCTCGTCTCGCTGATGATCGCGGCCACCGGCCTCCGACTCCTCTTCCCCCAGCTGCTCCGGTCGCTGGTCGACCGGACCCTGGCGGGGGCGCCGCTCCCCGCCCTCCTCCTCCCCGCCGGGCTCTTCCTGGCCGGGGCGCTGCTCATCCAGGCGCTCAGGATCACCGCCACCATGCTTTCGGAGCGCATCGCCTGGGGCGCCACCAACGCCCTCCGCCTGGACCTGGCCCGGCACGTGCTGGGCCTGGACATCGCCTTCCACAAGGAGCACACGCCGGGCGAGCTCATCGAGCGGATCGACGGCGACGTGACCACCCTGGCCGGCTTCTTCTCCCAGTTCGTCGCCCAGGTGGGCACCTCGCTGCTCCTCATCCTCGGCGTGCTCCTGTTCCTCTTCACCGAGGGCTGGCTGCCCGGCCTCGTGGGCCTGGGCTCCTTCGCCCTGAACGCGACGGCCGTGCTCAGCGTCTCCTCGATCACGGTCAAGGCCTGGTCTGGAATCCGGGCCTCCGCCACAGAGATGATGTCCTTCGTGGAGGAGCGGATCGCCGGGCGCGAGGAGGTGAAGGCGCTGGGCGCCGACGGCTACGTCGTGCGCGGGCTCGTCGCGATGTCAGCCAAGCACTGGCGGCTCCGCCGGCGCGCCCGCTTCCTGGAGTCGACAGCCTCCGGCGTCACCATCGGCGCGTGGGCGCTCAGCCTGTTCGCCATGTTGCTGCTCGCATTCTACCTCTACCGCGCCGGGTCCGTCACCCTGGGCACCGCCATGATGCTCTTCTTCTACGTCGACCTGCTCAACGAGCCCATCGCCACCATCCGGGAGCAGATGGACGAGATGCAGCGGGCCCGGGCGGCCCTGGGACGCCTCGTGCGGCTGAAGGCGGTTGAGCCCGCCATCACCGACGGCGCCGGGGCAGCCCTGCCCGACGGCCCCCTCTCCGTCACCCTGGACCGGGTCTCCTTCCAGTACGAGGAGGGGCGCCCGGTGCTGAGGGGCCTCTCCTTCCACCTGGAGCCCGGGCGGACGCTGGGCATCCTTGGGCGCACGGGCAGCGGCAAGTCGAGCCTGATCCGGCTGCTCTGCCGCTTCTACGACCCGCAGGAGGGCTGCGTCCGGCTCGGGGGCGTCGACATCCGGCAGGTGCCGCTGGACGCCTTGCGCAGCCGCATCGGCCTCATCACCCAGGAGGTGGGCCTCTTCGGCGGCACCCTGCGGGAGAACCTCGCGCTCTTCAACCCGGCCATCACCGACGAGCGCATCTGGGCGGCGGTGGCGGACCTCGGCCTGACCGAGTGGTTCGGGCGCTTCGAGGAGGGGCTCGACAGCCGCATCGGCCCGGCGGGCGGCGGCCTCTCGGCGGGCGAGGCGCAGCTGCTCGCGCTGGTGCGCCTCTCGCTCCGCGACCCGGGGCTGATCATCCTGGACGAGTTCACCGCCCGCATCGACCCCGTCACGGAAGCCCTGCTGCAGACGGCGGTGGACCGGCTGCTGGCCGGCCGAACTGCCATCATCATCGCCCACCGGCTCACGACGGTGGAGCGGGCCGACTACATTCTCGTGCTGGAGCAGGGCTCGGTCGTGGAGTGGGGCCCCCGGAGCCTGCTCGCCCGGGATCCGCACTCCCACTACAGCCAGCTGCGCTTTGTCGGCCGGGAGGAGGTGCTGGCCTGATGAGCGGATTCACCTTTGTGCGGCGGCTCTACGGCATGATGCTGCCGGCCGCCCTGCTGACGGCTTTCGGCTTCGGACTGGGGTCAGCGCTTGCCGCCCTGGCGGCGGTGATGACCTCCCGCTTCTTCGACGCCCTGCCCGGAACGACCCGCGAGCCGGTGCTCTACGCCGTCGCCTTCCTGGTGGCCGGCGTGGGTGAACAGCTCACCGCCTTCATCTGGCAGGTGGGCGTCACGCTCATGGACCGGTTCACCACCACCCTGCTCCGGGTCAACATGCTTCTGGGCATCTACCGGCGGCCGGGGGCCCTTCCCCTCCCCGTCACCCCGGGTGAAGCGATCACCCGGTTCCGCGACGACGTGCAGGAGTCCAGCTTCCAGATGAACCGGTTCCCCTTCGCCCTGGTGCACGTGGGCGCCGCGCTGGGCATCTTCGCCTACCTGTTCACCATCCAGCCGCTGCTGGCCGCCCTGGGCGCCGCCGGGATCGCCGGCATCTTCCTGGCCATGCGGCGGATCCACCAGAACATCGTCATCTACCGCGACCAAGTGATGGATCGGACCGAGGCCGTGACGGGCTACCTCGGCGAGATCCTGAGCGCCGTTGCGGTGCTGCAGGTGGCCGGCGCCGTGCCCGACGCCCTGCGCCGGTTCCAGGCAGTAAACCGCGACCGGGAGGACGCGAGCCTGAAGGAGCGGCTCCAGTGGGGCCTGCTCTTTGCCCTGTCGGAGAACGGCTTCTACGTTGGCCTCGGCCTGGTGATCCTCGCCGCCGCGCCCCTGCTGGCCACCGGGCAGTTCAGCCCGGGCCAGTTCGCCCTCTTCCAGTTGCTCCTCCAGCAGGTGGGCTGGCGGATGTGGGGCCTGTCGGAGTCGGTGGCCCAGCTCCAGGCGATGGGGGTCTACCAGGCCCGTATGGCCGAGCTGGCCGGCGGCGACGAGGAGCTGCTGACCCGGAGGAGGCTGGAGTTCACGGAGGAGCTGCGGCCCGACCCTGCCCCCGTGCTGCGCCCGGAGGACCGGCTGGAGCGGCTCACCGTGACCGGCCTGACCTATCGCCACCCGGAGACTGGGCGGGGAGTCGAGGACGTCTCCTTCACCATCCCCCGGGGCTCCTTCACGGTGATCACCGGCAAGATCGGCGCGGGGAAGACGACGCTGGTGCGTACGCTGCTGGGCCTGCTGCCGGCCGAGGCCGGCGAGGTGCGCTGGAACGGGAGGCCCGTCACGGATCCGATGGCCTTCTTCACCCCGCCTCGCATCGCCTATACGCCGCAGGTGCCCCGGATCTTCTCGGGCACGCTCCGGGCGAACATCCTGATGGGCCTGGAGGAGTCGGCCATCGACCTGAACGAGGCGGTGGAGGCGGCCGTGCTGGAGCCGGACCTGGCGCAGTTCCCCCAGGGGCTGGAGACCGAGGTGGGCTCCCGGGGCCTGAAGCTCTCCGGCGGCCAGGTGCAGCGCACCGCCGCGGCCCGGATGTTCGCCCGGCGGCCCGAACTGCTGGTGCTGGACGACATCTCCTCCGCCCTGGACAACGAGACGGAGGCGCTGCTCTGGCGCAGGCTCTTCGCGCAGGAGGGCGCAACGGTGCTCTGCGTCTCCAACCGGCGGGCGGCGCTGGAGCAGGCCGACCAGATCCTCCTGCTGGAGGAGGGCCGGCTGGTCGCCGCCGGCCCGCTGGCCGAACTGCTGCGCACCTCGCCGGCGATGCGGGAGCTGTGGGCGGCCGTGGCGCCCGAGTCCGCCGCGGTCGAGATGGTGGTGTAGCAGACGGGCTCTGAGGATGCAGAAGGGGCTGTGCTGTAGGCAGCGTAATCTGCCAGCAGCACAGCCCCTTGGACTTCGATCTGTGTCATGCGGACGCTCGGACGCCGGCGCAGACCACACCCGGCCAGCGAGGAGTCAAGCCCGCGTCAGCGAGCCGCTTGCCGTGCTGGAGCACGAGCACCTGAGTCGTGGCCGCAGGCAGGGCGAGCGAAGGCGCGTTGCTGGCGCCGGTTCAAAGCTCCGCAGGAGGCCGGCGCGAGCGCAGCGGAGCGAACACGCCGACGAGGAGAGCCTGCACCAGAGAGCCGCCTTGTTGTGCTGGAACACGAGCGCCCGAGCCGTGGACTCGGGCAGGGCGGGCGCAGGCGCGTTGCTGGCGCCGGTTCAAAGCTCCGCAGGAGGCCGGCGCGAGCGCAGCGGAGCGAACACGCCCGGCCGACGAGGAGCATTACCGCCAGTGCGCGCCAGCGGCGCCGAGCCGTCCTGCCCGAGGCACAAGCAGTCGTGCTCTACTCGCCCGCGACCAGCTCGTTCTCGAGCCGCCCCAGCCCGTCGATCTCAACGGTTACCCGGTCGCCGGGCTTCAGCCAGACCTTCTCCGGCAGGCCCATGATGACCCCCTCCGGCGTGCCGGTGGCGATGATGTCGCCGGGCTCCAGCGTCAGGTACTGGCTGGCGTAGGCGACGAGCTCGGCCACCGGAAAGATCATGCTGCGGGTGTTCGAACTCTGCCGCAGTTCGCCGTTGAGCCAGAGCCGGATGCCGAGGTTCTGCGGGTCGGGCACCTCGTCCCGGGTCACCAGGTAGGGCCCGATGGGCAGGAACCCGTCCAGCGTCTTGCCCAGCAGCCACTGGCTGGTGCGCATCTGCAGGTCGCGGGCGCTCAGGTCGTTGCCGTTGCAGTAGCCCAGCACGTAGTCGAGGGCTTCGCCGGCCGCCACGCGCCGCGCGCGGCGGCCGATCACCACCACGAGCTCGGCCTCGTAGTCGTACTGCTCAGCGGCGGCCGGCAGGCGGACCGGCTCGCCCGGCCCGGCGATGGCGTTGCCAAACTTGGAGAAGAGCACCGGATGCGCAGGCGCCGCCATGTTGATCTCCGCCGAGTGCGCCCGGTAGTTGAGGCCGACGCAGATGATCTTCCCCGGCCGGGGCACGGGCGGCCCCAAAACGAGCGTCGACTCGACCAGGAACAGGTCCGCGTGCTCCCGTGCGCGGTCCGCCAACCGTGCGAGCGGCTCCAGGGCGTCGAGCCCGGCGGCGAGGAACTGGTCCACGCCGTGCGGCACCTCCTCGCACCCGAGGCGTTGGCAAGCGGCGCCCACGTCCAGGATGCCCCGGGCGGTCCTGACACCCAGCGCCAGCCCGCCCGACGTCCGGTAGGTGACGAGGATCACGGTCGATCACTCCCCGTCAAAGGGGTTCTGGGTTACCAACTGCCGGCGGGGATTCGCCAGACGCCGGCGTGTTCGCTAACCCAGAGGTTGCCCGCCCGGTCGATCGCTACGGACTGGATGTTGGGCGCCCCGGGGGGGTGGCCGATGGATGCCCAGCTCTGGCCGCCGTCGTGGGTCACGAGCACCTGGATGCCCTGGTCCGTCTCCAGCAGGGCAACCCGGTGCTGCGGGTCGCCCGGGTGGAAGACGATCTCCCGCACCCGGTCTCCCTCCTGGAAGAAGGGCAGCGGCTCCCAGGTCTGCCCGCCGTCCCGGGTCACAAACCGGCCGGCGATGAGCTCGTCGGGCGCAGAGGCACCCCAGCTCAGGCGGAATGGCGGACCGGCCTCCGCGGGCGGCTGCGCGGCCAGCGGCTGCCACGTGGCGCCGTCGTCGGTCGAGGTCAGGCAGAACCTGCCGTCGGACCAGTCGCAGGCGTAGAGCGTGCCGGGGACGGCCGGGTTGGCGACGATGCTGGTGATGTGCCAGGGGGGAGCGCCCTCCGCCGACACCAGGGTCCGGAGGTCATCCGAGTAGTAGAGGTGGCTGCCGCCCAGGCCGTCGGTGTTGCCCATGACCCGGCCGGAGGGAAGGAACATGAGATTCCCCATCAGGGTCCGCAGGGTGGCCTCGCGTGCGATGTGGTGCCAGGTGGCCCCGTCGTCCCGCGTCACCCAGATGCCGTCCATCCGCTGGTACCCGTAGTGGCCGGACTCGGTCGGGTGGTGGAAGAACCCGGACCACCACCCCTCCACCGCGATGCCGGGAACCGGCGCCCAGGTGGCGCCGCCGTCGGCGGTGCGGTAGATGCCCTGGCTGCCCTCGGCTGACAGGAGGGCGTAGACGAACCCTTCCCGCTCCGGATCCAGCCAGATGCGGCCGGCCGACTCAAACGCGCCGGTCAGGTTACCGCCCCAGTCGATGGCCTTCGGGGCGAGCCGCGGCAGCGCCTTCGCCGCCTGCGGGATGCGCTGCGGGATGATCACCCCGCCGGCGGTGGTGGCGAGGAAGAGCCGCCCGTCGACCACGAGGGCGTCCCGCACCTGCGCGTCCGGCCAGTAGCCGGTGACCTTGAACCACTGGCCGCCGCCCGTGGGCGAGTAGAGCACGCCCCGGTCGCCGGTGAGCAGGAAGACCTCGCGCCCCACGCCGGGCACGAGCCGCATGTCAGGCCACTTCTCCGGGTTGACGGGCCAGGGGTCGGCGGCCTTCTGCCAGGTCTGCCCGCCGTCCTGGCTCACCATGACCGCCCCCTGCAGCAGGGCCCAGGCCCACGACGGATCGTCGGGGCTGGAGACCACCTGGTAGGCGCCGGGATAGGTCGCACCAGCCGGGTTCTGATCGGCCGCGACCAGCTCGGCCAGCCACTCGCCGTCGCCCTTCACGTCCAGCGGCTCCCAGGTGGCGCCCCGGTCGCTGCTTTGCCAGGCCGACGGGGAGGAGTCGCCGACGATCAGGTAGAGCCGCCCCTCCTCGTCCTGGCCGAGGCCGGTGAAGAGGGTGCCGGCCGGCCCGAAGGGCTCCACCTGGCTGTAGGGCGGCGGGGTGATCTCCACCTCCCGGGTGGCCGAGACCCACTCCACCCGCAGGCCCATGGCCCGGAACAGCTCCAGCGGGGCGTACATCTTCCCGTCCTTGACGTAGGGCGCAACGGGCAGGGCGAAGATCTGGTCGCCCACGGTAACCTGCTTCTCGCCGGGACGGAAGACGACGGGTTCGGTCAGGTATCCGCCCCAGACGGTCTTGGAGCCGTCCTCCGGCGACCAGTTGACCCAGAATCCCAGCGCCTCCAGCACCCTGCGCGAGTGCAGCACGGCGTAGTCGCCCACCATCTCCCCGAGCTCCCCGCCCGGGTAGTAGTTGCCGGCGATCCACACGGCGCTGATGGGCGGCGCCGACGCCCGGACCGGGGCGGTGCTGCCCATGAGCAGGGCGAGGGCCAGAAACAGCAGCCAGACGCGCGCGATCCGCATCGGTAATTCCCCCTTACCACCAGTTGGACGGGGGCATTCCATGCGAAGTTTCGTGGTACGAGCTATTGCGCTACCCGCGGGGTGACTCGCCGAAGCAGAAGTGGTGCGGCGGGTTCTCGTAGAGTACCGTCCGGATCTGCGCCACGTCGACACCCAGGATCTCGGCCGCCGTCCTGGCCAGCCCCACCATCAGGGCGCGCTTCAGCTCCAGTGAACGGCCGGCCATGAGTTCGACGCGGATCATGGGCAGGGCCCCGGCGACCTCGCCGTCGCCCCGGTAGATGTCCTCCGGGGAGAAGGCGCGGGTGAAGACGCGCACGTTTTCCGGCGGTGCGCCGATCGTGTCGACAACGGTCTGGGCAACGCGCTGCTGCAGCCGGCGGCGGACCTCCGGCTCCACACCTGCAAGGTGGTCCACGGTGACGAACGGCATCGGGAACTCGCTCCTTTCTCGCTGCGGACTCAGACCGGAGGATACCCTCCTGCAGTCGGAAGGTTACAGGGGAGGCCTCCGCCCCGTGCGGAGTCCTCCCCCATGAGATTCGACTGGCGTCAGGCGGCCACCTCCTCGTCGCCCCTGCGGATCAGCGCATACAGCAGGCCCCCGAGGCCGTAGACCACGGCGACGACGCTGCAGGCGAAGCGGATGAAGGGCAGCTCCGTCAGTGCGGTGGTGACGAGGGCTCCGGCCAGGAAGATCAGGGCCCAATGCTGGCCGCCCAGCCACCGCCAGCGGTCGGCCACCAGCCTGCCCACCGTCCACGAGAGCAGCACCTGCCCGGCGTAGATCGCCACCGGGTAGAGCAGGAGCGCGAGCAGCCCCAGCGGTGCACCGACGACCGTCGTCATCAGCAGGACCGCGACGGCGGGGACCGCCACGAGGGCGGCCAAGCCCAACAGCGGCGACTGCCAGGGGTGCCGCACGACGGCCCGGGGGAAGCGGGTGCGCATACCCGGCAGCAGGGCCAGCAGGATGAGGCCCACCACCAGGAAACCGGCGAACCGGACCGCCTGCCGGACCCCGGGGACCGCGGTGGCGGCCCTGCTGCTGCGGCTCTCCCGGGGGACGAACTTCACGGCGCCCGCCTGGGCCCCGGACTCGATGACGGCCTCCTGCTCGCTGTGGTACGTGACGGCCCCCTCGATGGCGGCGTTCCGGCCCAGGGTCAGGCGGCCGGCCCAGGCCTCCACGTCGCCGGACACCGTATTGCTGAGCCGCAGGTCCTGGGCGAAGGCCAGCACGCCGCGGCCGACGCTGCCCTTCGCGCGGAGCCCGTTGCCGAAGCCGATCCAGCTGCCACCCACCGCCGCGTCCCGGTCGATTTCGGTGTCCTGGCCGAAGCTCACGAGGCTGCCCTCCACCTGCCCTTTCACCTGCAGGCCCTGGGCCACGGCGTAGACGGATCCGCCCACCCGGCCGTTCACGTAGACCGCCTGGCCCATGGCCACCAGGTTGCCCTCGATGGTGCCGGCGACGTTGACGACCTGGGCAAAGGCGATGACGTCCCCCTTCACCGTGCCCTCGATGGAGACGACGACGCCGGTGAGGATCAGGTCGTCGTCCACGGTCTCGCCGGCGGCGACGGTGATCCGGTCGCCGTCCCGCCGGTCGAGCGCGAGGGCGGCGGGGACCAGGCCGAGAACGAGCAGAACGCCCACAAGCAGAACAGTGGCAACTCTACGCATACCGCTTTTCCTCCCCTTTCGTGAGCACGTACCCGAGTCCGATTGCGGCGCCGGCGACGAACAGGGGCCAGAGGGCGGCCAGCAGCCCGCCCTCTCCCAGCCAGAGCACCAGGCGCAGCGCCGCCGGACCGGCCGTGCGGACGAGGGCGATGAAGCTCCCGATGCCCGGCTCCGGCAGAAGATCCAGGAGATGGGTCCACAGGCTTCCGCCCAGGTAGCCGGCCAGGCTGAGGAGCGCGGCGACCAGCACCAGCACGGGGGTGGACCGGGGGGAGCAGGCGATCTGCGCCATCACGGGCTCCACCAGGTCCACGGACTCGACCCACGCCGCCTCGGCGGGATCGAGGCCCAGCGCGCCGGCCAGCGCTGCGTCCTCCGCCGCCAGCTCCGCCAGCGCCTGCGCGCACTCGCCGCAGCCGGCCAGATGGGCCTCCACGTCCCGCCGCTCAGCGGGGTCGAGGGCTCCGCTCAGGTACAGGTGAAGCCGCTCCGTCTCAGGGTGCATGGTGCACCGTCACCTCCCGCTCGCTCAGGATCCGCCTGAGCATCTGCTTCGCACGGTGCAGATGGGTGGCGATGGTGCCGGTGGGCAGGCCCGACCGCTCGGCCATCTGCTGGTAGCTGAGCCCCTCGAAGTAGTACTGGATGACTGCGGTCCGGTACGGCGGGGGCAGCGCCGTCACCGCCCTGCGCACCGCCTCCCGGTCCTCGGCCAGCTCCACCAGCGCGGGGGCGTCCGGTCCGGGAGCCGCCGCCCGCTCCAGCGCCGACTCATCGCCGGACTCCGGCTGGCGGCCTCGGCGACGAAGGAGTGCGATGCACTCGTTGGCGGCGATCTTCATGAGCCAGGGGCGGAAGGGCTGGGCGGGGTCGTACGTCTCCAGCCGGCGGTAGGCCTGGAGGAAGGCCTGCTGGGCGGCGTCGGCAGCGTCCTCGCGGCTTCCGGTCATGCGGAGGCAGAGGGCCAGGACGGCAGCCTGGTGCTCCCGGACCAGGTGCCCAAAGGCCTCCCGGTCGCCGCCGCGACACCGGCGGACGGCCTCTCGCTCCTCCAATCGCCTCGCCTCCCTTCCGCGCTACGCCTCCCCGCTGCGCATTCGGGCCCGGAAGACCGCCACGGCTGCGGCGAATGCGACGGCCCCGTAGCCCAGCACCCACCAGAGGTGCGGCAGGGCGGAGGTCACGTCGCCGGCCAGCGCAGCCCGGGTCAGGTCCACCGCGTGGGCGAACGGCAGTGCGTAGCTGATCGTCTTCAGCGTACCGCCCAGCATGTCCAAAGGGAACCAGGTTCCGCCCAGCAGCGTGGCCGCGTTCACCAGGATGGAGCTGAAGGGGGCCACCTGCTTCTCGCTGAACAGCGCCCCCATGAGGAGCCCCACCCCGGTGAACATGGCGCCCACCGGAACCAGGACGGCCAGCGCCACCAGCACGCCGGCGTTCACCGGCAGCCCGAGGAGAAACGCCACGGCGAAGCAGACGGCGCTCTGCGCGACGGCCAGCGGCAGGATGGGCGCCGCGTAGCCGAGGATGTAGTCGGCCGCGGTGAGGGGCGAGGCGAAGAGCCGCATGAGGAGGGAACTGCTCCGGTCCCGGGCGATGAGCATGCCGGCGAACAGCGCGATGAACGAGAGGCTGAAGACGGCCATGCCCGGCGCGAACAGCTCGATCCGGAAAGCCTCGTTGGGCACGCTCTTCTGCAGGGTCGAGATCAGGAGCAGCAGCGCCAGCGGGAAGCCCACCCCGAACAGCAGCGTCAGCGGGTCCCGCACCAGTTCCTTGTTGTTCCGAGCGGCGAAGGCCATGGCCCGCATCAGCTCACCCCCTCTCCCGTAAGTGCCAGGAACGCCTCTTCCAGGCTCTCCGTCCCGGTCTGCGCCTTCAGCTCGGCCACCGTGCCCAGGGCCTGCAGCCGCCCGCCGTGCATGATGCCGATCCGGTCGGCCAGCGCCTCGGCCTCCTCGAGGTAGTGCGTGGTGAGGATGATGGTGATCCTGCCCTTCAGCGCCCGCACGACGCTCCAGAGGTCCCGCCGGGCCCGCACGTCGAGCCCCAGCGTGGGCTCGTCCAGGAAGAGGATGTCCGGGTTGGAGATCAGCGCCATGGCGATGCTGAGCCGGCGCTGCATGCCGCCGGAGAGCGTTCTGGCCCTGTCGCCCGCCCGCTCCGCCAGCCCGAAGGCCTGCAGCATCTCCTCCGCCCGGGCGCGGGCAGCCCGGGAGTCGGCGCCATAAACCTGCGCCATCAGGACGAGGTTCTCGCGCACGGTGAGGTTGGGCGCAACGGCGGTCTCCTGAGGCGACACGTTCAGCTTCTGCTTGACGGCCGCGGGGATGGCGACGATGCTGTCGCCCAGCAGCACGGCGTCCCCGCTGGTCGGGCGCAGCAGACAGCAGAGCATCTTGATGGTCGTCGTCTTGCCCGCGCCGTTCTGCCCCAGCAGGGCGAAGAGCTCGCCCTTGCAGATGGTCAGGTTGAGGCCGTCGACCGCCGTCCGGTTGCCGAATCGCCTGGTGAGGTGGTGAACTGCGATTGCGGTCATGTATCCTCCTCCTCTGTGGGCACTTTCATCGGGTAGTACGCGCGCGGGCAGCCGTTTCTTTCACCCCTCGCCCATTTTGGGAAGAAAATCAGGAACGCCCCCTGCGACCGAAGTCGCAAGGGGCGCTTCGCGCTGGAGTGCGAACCGCTGAGACCCGGCCCCAGGCAGGGCGTGCGCCAGTTCGGGGCGCCAGCGGCGCCGAGCCGCCCTGCCCTCGAGTCGTCACCTGCCGCCCATCAGCTCCACCAGCTCAGCGGAACGGGCGGGGCGGTCGCCGATGACCACCGCGTCCTCCACCCACTCGCAGTGCAGCGGAGAGATCTCGGGCCAGCAGCGGTAGGCGCGCTCGATGGTCAGGGTGCTTCCATCCGGGTACGAGAGGACGATCATGGGCTTCCCTCTCGGAGGGGTGACCGGCAGCGGCCCCAGGTCGGCGTCGTCCAGCCACTCCACCTGGTCCAGCAGCGCCGTGATCTCCGCGATGGCGGCGCGGCCCTCCGGCGTGTCGCCGGAGAGCGTCAGGTCCTCCGCATCCGGGCTGTACTTGCTGTAGACGATGCGCACAGACTGCACCGCCGGCGTCTCCTGCTGGTCTCGGGTACGGGCACGGGCCCGGGCCAGCTCGACCTGCTCCGAAACGTAAGCCTTGTACCGCTCATTGTCGAGCCGCGCCTGCTGCAGGTACTCCTCCGGCGGCGGCTCCCCCACCAACAGCTCATACGCCAGCCGGCGCGTCTCGACCAGGTCCGCGGTGAAGTAGAAGACGCCGTTGAGCCACAGCTCCTCGGCCTTCAGCGTCTCCGCCTCGATGGGGCTGTTCAGCGCGTCCCGCCCCGCCGCGGCCAGGCGCACCATCTCGCCCACGGTCAGGTCCGTGCTCACCGCGCTGTACATCGCCGCGATCAGCTCCGGCGCCCGGGCGAGGATGGCGGGGCTGGCGGCCTTCTTGATGACCGCCCGGATGACCTCCTGCTGCCGCCGCATCCGCCCCAGGTCGCCCTCCTCGTCCGCCCGGAAGCGGGCGTACTCCAGCGCGGTGCGGCCATCCATGAGCTGCGGGCCGGGCTGGATGTCGATGACGAAGCCCTCGGGGCCGAAGCGGGTGTCGTCGGGGTCCACGAAGTAGAGCCGCTTCGGCGGGTTCAGCTCGATGCCGCCCAGGGCGTCGATGGTCTTCATGAATCCCTCGAGCGAGAAGGCGATCCAGTGGTCCAGGGAGAGGTCCAGCAGCCGCTCCACGGTCGCCACCGCCAGGTCGGGACCGCCGAAGCTGTGCGCGTGGTTGATCTTGTCGTAGCCGTAACCCGGGATCTCCACCATCAGGTCCCGGGGAATGGAGAGCATGGCGACGCGCCGCTGACGGGGGTCGTAGGAGGCCACGATGACCGTGTCGGACCTGCCGTACTCCCCCTCCCAGGCCTCCACGCCGAGCACCAGGAAGGTCTGGCGGTCGCCCGGCACCTCATCGGGTTCAGCGGGTGGGGTCGGGGCTTCCCGGCTGCCCGGCATGGCCTGCTGCACCTGTGCCGTGATGCCGGAGGCCGGAGGCGGTGCCGCGCGGTCGGACCTGTCCAGCGGGCGTGAGCCCCAGACGGCGGCCAGCGCCGCCGCCAGCGCCACGGCGAGTCCGCAGGCCGCGATGAGCCAGGGGCGCCACCTTCTCCAGGCCCACTTCACCCGGAACCACCGTCCTTTCCCGTCAGTCGGGCCGACCGTGCAGGTGCAGGCACATCTCGCACATCCGGGAGACGTGGCCCATCAGGTCGTCCTCGTACTCGCGGACGTACGCGAAACCCAGCGCCTCGTAGGCCCGCCGCCCGATCTGGTTCTCCGCCTCCACCTGCACGAAGAGCCGGGCGACATCCCCTCCCTCCTGCAGGGACTCCACGCAGGCCTTTAGCAGCTGCCGCCCGATGCCTTTCCGCTGGTGCTCCGGCAGCACGTAGAACCGCCAGAGTTCCGCATCGCCGGCCTGTTCCCGCCGCCCCGCCTGCGCGAAGCCGACCACCCGGCCATCCTCGCTCTCCGCGACGAAGAAAGCACCGGCGGGGTTGGCCGCGGCCCGGGCCAGCCGGTCCTCGGCGTACCAGAGCGGCAGGACCGCACGCTGGATCTCATCAGGAATGATGCCGCGATAGGTCTCAGCCCATGTAATGCGAGCCACCCCGTTGATGGCCGCCGCATCCTCGGGCACCGCACGGCGCACGCGGAAACGCATACTGCCTCTCCTCCTTTTTGTGTAAGACGGTTCAGCAGATTCTGGGGTTGCGGTGACGGCAGGCCGCCTGCCATCGCCGTTTCGCTGTCAGAGATATCGAGTCGGGGGTCCTTCCCCGCCTTCCTGTATTGCCTATAATCTGAGTTGTCCCACAAACCCGAGAAGGGAGAGGATCGAATGCGCAGGACCGCGCTCCGGTTGGTAGCTGTCTGCACGCTCCTGTTCGCCCTGTCCCGGATGGCCCCTGTCTCCGTCGCGGACGCCAAGATGTCCGCCACGCCCGAGGCCCCGCACGTGCCCGGCACCGTGCTGGTGAAGTTCCGGGCGGACGCGACCTCCGTCAAGCAGGAGGAGTTCCTGAAGGCGTACGGCCTCGAGGTCGCGGGGAAGGTGTACGGCGACGACGTCTACATCCTGAAGACGAAGGAGCAGAAGATCGCCGCCCTGGCCGAGACGCTCAGCAAGCACCCGGCCGTCGAGTACGCGGAGCCCGACTACATCGCCACCATCGACTGGACCCCCAACGACCAGTACTGGTCGCAGCAGTGGGGCCCCCAGAAGGTGTCCGCGCCCCAGGCCTGGGACGTCACCCGGGGCTCCTCCTCAATCATGATCGCGGTGGTGGACACCGGCGTGGACCTGGACCACCCGGACCTCCGCAACAAGGTGCGCACCGACATCGACTATGACTTCGTCAACAACGACAGCACCGCCCAGGACGACAACGGGCACGGCACCCACGTGGCCGGCATCGCCGCTGCCTCCACCAACAACACCACCGGCGTCGCCGGCATGTGCCCCAACTGCAGCATCCTGCCGGTGAAGGTCCTCAACGCCGCCGGCAGCGGCAGCTACAGCGCCATCGCCAGCGGCATCCGGTACGCCGCCGACAAGGGGGCCAAGGTGATCAACCTCTCGCTGGGCGGCTCCGCCGGCTCCTCCACCCTGGAGTCCGCCGTCAACTACGCCAACTCGAAGGGCTCGCTGCTGATCTGCGCCGCCGGCAACTCCAACACGTCCGCGCCCTCCTACCCGGCCTACTACAGCCCGTGCGTCGCGGTGGCGGCCACCGACCAGAGCGACCGGAAGGCCTCCTTCTCCAACTACGGCTCCTGGGTCGACACCTCCGCCCCGGGCGTCTCCATCTACGCCACCTACTACAACGACCGGTACGCCTCGCTGAGCGGCACCTCCATGGCCGCGCCGCACGCGGCCGGTCTGGCCGGCCTCCTCTTCTCGCAGGGGCGCAGCCAGAGCGCCGTCCGGACCCGCCTCACGTCGTCGTCCTACACCGATCCGGTGGGCTCCTCCAACATCCCGCGCCGCATCAACGCCTACAAGGCGGTCTCCAACTAGGCAAAAAGCCGGGCCGATCCCTGCAGGGATCGGCCCTCTCTCTACTTTACGCGGTTCTCATCAAATACGTTGTCCGTGTCGGCTGGCGGCAGCGCCTGGATGTCGGGGTTGTTCCCCTTCAGCTCGTTCCGCCGGATGGCGTTCTCTACCGCCAGCGGCTCGAGCCGGATACCCGCGGCGCCGTTCTCCTTGACCTCATTCTCATCGACCACGTTTCCGGTCGCCTCGGCGACCATTTCCATCCCGTGCTGGCCGTTCTCCTCCACCGCATTGCGGAGGAACCGGAAGGCCCCCACTGCCGCCAGGAACAGGCCCGGTCCGTAGTTGCACCGGACCTCGTTCTCCAGCACCACGGAGAAGGCGCCGAAGATCAGTTCGCCGCCGGCCCGCTGGTTTCGCACCATGGCGTTGGCGTACAGCAGGTCCCCTTCCCCGAGGAACCCCGCGCCGTTCCCGGTGAGGCTGTTGCCGGTGAGGACGACGGCGTTGGTGTTCACCCCGGCGAGGCCGGCGCTGTTTCCCCGTGAACGGTTTCCCATCGCCACATGCCTGAACCCGATGAGGTTCACCCCTTCGCCCCCGTTGTCGAAGAACTCGCCGTTCAGGACGTAGGCGTTCTGACCCGACGCGACGAGGCCTTCCCTGCCGTTGCCGCCGGCGGCGACGCCCAGGAAGAGGTTGCGGAGGGCCCGGTTGCCGGCAGAGATGCCCACCGACGTGCAGTTGCTGACGGTCACGTCGCGGATGACGTTGTCGCTGGTAGAGATCATGATCCCCTCGGCAAACCCCGTCACCGTGAAGCCGGCGATGGTGACGCCGCCGGAGCCCTCGATCAGGAAGCCGACCCCGCTGCCCGGCCCCTGCAGGATCGTGCTCCCCGGCCCAGCCCCGACGATCGCCAGCCGGTCCTTGCCGGCCTCGATGCGCACCGCCTCCGCATACACGCCCCCCGCCACGCGGATCGTGTCGCCTGGCGCGGCCCTCGCAACGGCCTCCCCGACGGTCCGAAAATCCGCCGGCACGCGGAGTACCGCCACGTCCGCTCCCCTCCCTTCGCGCGCCCCGGACTCAGTCGTCGCACGCGCAGAGCCCGTCAGGGACGCTGGTCTTGCATCGGTTCTCGTCGATGACGTTGTTCGTGTCCCCCGGCGGCCTGGTGGCGATGTCGGGGTTGTTGCGCTTCAACTGGTTGCGCCGCACGGCATTGCCGGTCGCGGTGCTGCCGGCGTCAATACCTGCACCGGCATTGTCCTTGACCACGTTGTCGTCCACGACGGAGCGCTCCGTGCCCACCACAATGCCGATCGTGCCGTTGTTCTCCACCTGGTTCTCCACCGCACGGAGGCCCTCGCTGATACTCAGGCGGTACCCCTGCCCCTGACTGCAGCTCACCTCGTTGCCCAACAGCAGTGCGTTGGTGACGGTGAGGATCGTGACGCTGTTCTCGCTGCTGCGGCTCAGGGCGTTGCGATAGACCAGGCCGCCGGTGGCGCCGGTCATCCCGAGCGCGCGCTGGTTGCCCACGAACCGGTTGCCGATCAGGACGCTGTTGTCGCCGAAGGTTGAAAGGCCGGTGTTGTTGCCCGTTGCAACGTTGCCGATGGCGACATTGTTCGGCCCGAGGAAGTCGATGCCGTCGTCGGTGTTGTTGTGAAACTCGCTGTTGATCACGTAGTTGCTTGAGCTCCTGATAACAATACCGTCCACGCGGTTGCTGTTGGACGCGATCTCGAAGAACAGGTTGCGGGTCCCGCCCTGGGGCACGTCGATGCCGGACGCCGCGCTGCCGGTCACCGTCACGTTCCGGATCACGTTGTCGCTGGTCTCGACCCGGATGCCCACCTCGAACCCGGTGACGGTGAAGCCCGCGATGGTCACCGACGAAGACCCGCTGATCGTGAAGCCAACCCCGGTGCCGTCCCCCTCGAGGATGGTGTCGCCCGCCCCGGAGCCGATGATGGCCAGGCGGGCCTTCTCCTCGCCGATCGTCACGGACTCCCTGTAGATGCCCCCCGCCACGCGGATCGTGTCGCCGGGGGCCGATTGGTTCACGGCCTCCTGAATGCTCCGAAAGTCGGCAGGCACGCGGCGCACGGTCACGCCCACATCCCTCCTTCAACAACAGAGCCTGGGCGGCTGGCTGCGCTTGCACCGGTTCTCGTCGAAGACGTTGCGCACATCGGCCGGCGGCTCGGCCTCCAGGTCCGGGCGGTTCCTGTTCAGCTCGTTCCGCCGGACGGCGTTGCCCGCCGCGCCACCGGCCAGCCGGATGCCCGCGGCGTCGTTCTCCTTGATCTCGTTGTCGTCGAAGAGGCTGAGCGACAGGCTGCCCGCCAGGTCGATCCCCTGGGCGCCGTTGTTCTCCACCTCGTTGCGGATGACCTTGAAGCCTCCACCCCCGTCGAAGCGGAGCCCCTGCCCCTGGTTGCAGTTCACCTCGTTGGCCAGCACCACGCCGCCGGCGGCGTTCACGAACTCGCCGCCGACCGTCCTGTTCCGGGAGATGAAGTTGCCCACGACCAGGCTCCCGCCGCCCGATACGGCGCGCATCCCCCGGCCGTTGCCCACAAAGCGGTTGCCCACCGCGAGGGTGTTGTTGCCAACGGTGTCAAGTCCGCTGCTGCCGTTGCCCGAAGCCTGGGTGGACACGACGAGGTTGCCCGAGGCGTTGATGTCGATGCCGTCGTCGCCGTTGCCCACGAACTCGCAGTCGATCACGTAGTTGACCACACCGGAGATCTCGATGCCGTCGGCGCCGTTGTTGGTGGCGGCCACGCGGAGGAACAGGTTCCGGGCCCCGGTCGGCGACACGAAGATGCCGTCGCCCCCGCAGCCGGTGACGGTCACGTCCCGGATGATGTTGTCGTCGGTATCCACCTGGATGCCCGTCGCAAAGCCGGTCACCGTGAGGCCGGCGATGGTCACGTGCCCGGAGCCGCTGATCGTGAGCCCGACCCCGGTGCCATCCCCCTGGAGGATGACGTTCTCCTGCCCGGATCCGATGATGGCCAGGCGGTCCCTATCAGCTGGGATCGTCACCGACTCCCCGTATACGCCCCCCGCCACCCGGATGGTGTCTCCGGGAGCGGACTGGTTGACAGCGTCCTGAATGGACGTGAACTCGGCAGGTACGTGGCGTACGGCCATGTCCCTATCCCTCCCTCAACAGCAGAATCCCGGCGGCTGGCTGGTCTCGCAGTCGTTCTCGTCGAGGACGTTGCCCGCGTCGGCCGGCGCCTCGTTCAGGAGGTCGGGGTTGTTTTCCTCGAGCTCGTTCCGCCGCACCACGTCGTCCCGCGCCGTGAGGGTGAGTCGGATGCCCCCGAGGCCGTTCCCCTTCACCTCGTTGTCATCCACCACGAGCGCCGTGGTGTTGCTGGACAGCTCGAACCCCTCGGTGCCGTTCTCCTCCGCCTTGTTGAGGATCACCCGGATCCGCGTGGCGCCGTTGAAGTGGATGCCCTCCTCGCCGTGGCAGCTGAACTCGTTGGCCAGCACCAGTGAGTCGGCGGCATCCTGGAAGAGCGCGCCGAGCTCGCTGTTCCGGCTCATGACGTTGCCGAAGACCAGGAGCCCTGCAGCGTCGGTGGATAGGCCCCACCGGTTGCCGACCAGGCGGTTGTTCACAGCGAGGTTCCTGTTGCCTTCCATGGTGATGCCGGCCGGGTTTTCTCCCCTGAAGTGGCCCGACGCACGGTTTTCGCTGGCGAGGTTGCCCTCCCCGTTGATGTCGATGCCGTCGTCGCCGTTGCTCTCGAACTCGCTGCCGATCACCCAGTTGGCCGCCCCGTTGATCTCGATGCCCTCTCCGCCGTTGTTGCGGGAGAGGACACGGATGAAGAGGTTCCGGGATGCATCTGGGAGGACGTCAAAACCCTCGTCGATGCAGTCGGCGGCAACCATGTCCCGGATCACGTTGTCGCTCGTGGCAACCTGAATGCCATTAAGGAAGCCGATCACCGTGAAGCCCGCAAGGGTCACGCGTGCCGAGCCGGTGATGGCAAACCCGGCCTCTTCCCCCTCGCCCTGCAGGATGACGTTGTCCGGCCCCGAGCCGATGACGGCCAGGCCGTCCCTGCCCGGGCCGATCGTCACGGTTCCGGTATAGACGCCCCCGGTAACACGGACCGTGTCGCCGGGGCCGGACGCGGCGACGGCCTCCTGGATCGTCCGATAGTCGGCAGGCACACGGCGCACGGCCACGGCCCCATCCCTCCCTCAGCAGCAGGGCCCGGTCGGCCGGCTGGTCTTGCAGTCGTTCTCGTCGAAGACGTTCGCGCCGGCCGGCGCCAGGTCCTCAATGTCCGGGCTGTTCCGCTTCAGCTTGTTGCGCCGGACCACGTTCCGGGCTGTGGCGCTGCCCGGGCGGATGCCCGCCAGGCCGTTCTCCTTGACCTCGTTGTCGTCCACCACCGCCTCGGAGGCGCCGGCCGAGAGTTCGATCCCGTCGTGGCCGTTGCTCTCCACCTTGTTGCGGATGACCCGGAACCCCGTGCCCCCGTTGAAGAACAGGCCCTCCTCCTGGTTGCAGGTCACCTCGTTCGCCAGGATGAGCGAGTTGTCGCTGTCCTGGAGCAGGATGCCCACCGTCTGGTTCCGGCTGACGAAGTTGTCGTAGATCAGGTGCTGCCCTGCGGTGGAGGCGATGCCGATCCGGTTGCCCACGACGCGGTTGCCGGCGATCAGCGCCGTGTCGCCCTGCACCTCGATGCCGCGGTCCCTGTTGCCGGAGATCAGGTTGTGGAGGGCCACGTTGGTCGGCCCGTTGAGGTCGAGGCCGTCGTCGCCGTTCTCCCTGAGTTCGCTCCGGATGACGTAGTTGCCCCCGCCGTTGATCTCGATGCCGTCCCCGCCGTTCTGGCTGGCGGTGACGCGGTAGAAGAGGCTCCGGAAGGAGGTCTCCGCGACCCCCGCGCCCTGCCGGGCGTTGCCGGTGAGGACCACGTCACGGATCACGTTGTCGTTGCTGGACACCTCGATGCCGAACTCGAAGCCGGTCACCGTGAAGCCTGCGATCGTCACGGTGCCCGAGCCGCCGATCAGGAACCCGGGCCCGATGCCGTTTCCCTGGAGGATGGCGTCGCCCGCCCCGGGGCCGATAATCGCCAGGCGGTCCCTGCCCTCGCGGATCGTCACCGCCTCCGCATACACGCCGCCCGCCACGCGGACGGTGTCACCGGGCCTGGCCGCGTTCACGGCTTCCTGGATGGTCCGATAGTCAGCGGGCACGCGGATTACGGCCATGTCCGCATCCCCCCCCTTGCCGCGGCGCCGATCAGTCGTCGCACCGGCAAAGGCCGCGCGGTTCGCTGGTGTCGCACTCGTTCTCGTCGAAGAGGCTGTTTTCACCGGCCGGCGGCTGCGCCGCGATGTCGGGATTGTTCCGCTTGAGCTTGTTGCGCCGGATGATGTGGCGTGCCGTATCGCTGAGGAGGCGGATGCCCGCCATGGCGTTCTCCTCGATCTCGTTGTCGTCGATCACGAAGGCCGTTGCGCCGCCGGTCAGCTCGATGCCGTCGGTGCCGTTGTTCTCCACCGTGTTGCCGATCACGGCGATGCCGGACGCCGCCAGGGCCTGCATCCCGGGCCCCAGGTTGCAGCTGACCTCGTTGGCCAGCACCAGCGATTCGGTGGCGTCCAGGAAGAGGATCCCGACCCTGCTGTTCCGGCTGATGAAGTTGTCGAATATGAGATTCCCTGCCGAGCGAATAACGATACCCTCTACGTTTCCCACAAACTGATTATCGAGGGCGAGGCAGTTGGCCCCCTGCAGAATGAGGCCGCTGTCGTTACCCGACGCCCGGTTGTGCAGCGCGAGGTTGAATGGCCCGTCGAAGTCGATGCCGTCGTCACCGTTGTCGTGGAACTGGCTGTCGATCACGTAGTTGTTGGCGCCGAAAATCTGAATGCCGTCCCCGCCGCTGCCCCGCACGGTCACACGCAGGAAGAGGTTGCGGGCGGCACCCTGGGACACGACGATGCCGTCGACCCCGCTGCCGGTGACCGTCACGTCCCGGATGGTGTTGTCGCTGGTGCCGACCTCCATGCCGGTGACGAAGCCGGCCACGGTGAGGCCCGTGACGGTCACCATGGTGGATCCGGTGATGGTGAGGCCGGCGCCGTCGCCCGGTCCCTCGATGATCACGTTCTCCGCCCCGGAACCGATGATGGCCAGGCGGTCCCTGCCCGGGCCGATCGTGACCGGCCCGGCGTAGATGCCCCCCGCCACGCGGATCGTGTCGCCGGGGCCGGATTCCTCGACCGCGGCCTGAATGGTCCGAAACTGAGCCGGTACATGCCGCACGGTCACGGAGCCATCCCTCCCCAGGACCTGGCATTTGAGGGCAGGTTATCCTATGCGCGGGTCAGAGATTATGTCAACTTGCGCCGCAAAAAAAGAGCCGACCCCTTCCGGGATCGGCCCTCGGCTCCTGTCAGTTACCCCTTCACCACGATGTTGACCAGCTTGCCGGGTACCGGGATGACCTTCACGATCTCCTTCCCGGCCACCAGCGCCTGCACCTTCTCGGAGGCCCGGGCCGCCGCTTCCATCTCGGCGGCGCTGATGCCGGCGGGCACCTCCATACGGTCGCGCACCCGGCCGTTGATCTGCACCACAATCTCGACCGTCTCGGCCCGGGCGACCTCCTCGTCGTAGGTCGGCCACGACTCCAGGTGGATGGACCGGGTGTGGCCCAGCTTCGCCCACAGCTCGTCGGCCAGGTGCGGGCAGAACGGGGCGATGATCAGCACCGCCTTCTGGATGGCCTCCGCCAGCACCAGGGCGCTGGTGTTCCAGTCCTCCGACTGCAGCTTCTCCCGGTAGGCGTAGATGGCGTTGGTCATCTCCATCAGGCCGGAGACGGCGGTGTTGAAGGCGAAGCGCTCGTGCAGGTCGGTGGTGATGCGCTTCACCGTGGCGTGGATCACCCGGCGCATCGCCCGGTCCTCGGCGCTCAGGTTCGGCGCCGCCTTGGCCAGCCCTTCGGCAATCTCCTTCTCGGAGAGCGCGCCCATCAGCGAGTCCGGGTCGGCCGGGTTGACCGGCAGGAGGCTTCGGGCGTGCTGGTAGGCGGGCAGCGCCGAGGTGACCATGCGATAGAACCGGTTGACGAACCGGTAGGCGCCCTCGATGCCGGCGTCGGACCAGTCCAGGTCACGCTCGGCCGGCGCGGCGAACATGATGAACAGGCGGCAGGCGTCGGCGCCGTACTTGGCCATCATCTCCTCCGGGGAGACGGTGTTGCCCTTGGACTTGGACATCTTGCTGCCGTCCTTCAGCACCATGCCCTGGGTCAGCAGCCGGGCGAAGGGCTCGTCGACCTTCACCAGGCCCATGTCCCGCAGGACCTTGGTGAAGAAGCGCGCGTAGAGCAGGTGGAGCACGGCGTGCTCAATGCCGCCCACGTACTGGTCCACCGGCATCCAGTAGTCCACGTCCTCCGTGTTCCAGGGCTTCTCGGCGTTGCTGGCGTCGGTGTAGCGCAGGAAGTACCAGGAGGAGCAGACGAAGGTGTCCATCGTGTCGGTCTCCCGCTTGGCGGGGCCGCCGCAGCACGGGCAGGTGGTGTTGACGAAGCCGGCGTGCCGGGCCAGCGGCGAGGCGCCCTGGCCGGTGAAGTCCAGGTCGTCGGGCAGCCGGACGGGCAGGTCGGACTCGGGCACGGGCACCGTGCCGCACTTCTCGCAGTAGACGATGGGGATCGGGGCGCCCCAGGCCCGCTGCCGGCTGATCAGCCAGTCGCGCAGCCGGTAGGTGACCGTCTTCTCGCCAAAGCCCTTCTCGGCCGCATACTCGGCCACCTTGGCGATGCCCTCCAGGTTCGGCGTGCCGTCGAAGGGGCCCGAGTTGACCATGATGCCGGGGTCGACGTAGGCCTCGGTCATCTCCTCGGCCCTCAGGCTCCGCTCGGGGTTCTGGATGACGACCTTGATCGGCAGCCCGTACTTCTGCGCGAACTCGAAGTCGCGCTGGTCGTGGGCCGGCACGCCCATCACCGCGCCGGTGCCGTACTCCATCAGGACGTAGTTGGCGATCCAGAGCTGCGCCTTCTCGCCGTTGAACGGGTTGATGACGTCCAGCCCGGTGTAGAGGCCCTCCTTCTCCGCCTCCGTGGAGGTGCGGGCGATCTCGTTCAGGGACTTCATCTTCTCCTGGAACGCCCGGATGGCCGCCACCCGGTCGGCGCCGACCAGGCCGGAGGTGCAGATCTTCTCCACGATCGGGTGCTCCGGGGCGACGACCATGAAGGTGACGCCGTAGATCGTGTCGGGCCGGGTGGTGAAGATGGGGATCTTGTCGCCCGTCGCCTCCAGCGTGAACTCGACCCGCGCACCCTCCGAGCGGCCGATCCAGTTCTGCTGCATGATGCGCACCTGGTCGGGCCAGCCGCCCTCCAGCTGCTTCAGGTCGGCCAGCAGTTCGTCGGCGTACTGGGTGATCCGGAAGAACCACTGGGAGAGGTCCTTCTTGGTTACCACGGAGTCGCAGCGCCAGCAGCGGCCGTCCTCCACCTGCTCGTTGGCCAGCACCGTCTGGCAGGAGGGGCACCAGTTGACAGGGGCGGTCTTCTTGTAGGCCAGGCCCTTCTTGTAGAACTGCAGGAAGAGCCACTGCGTCCACTTGTAGTAGTCCTCTCGGTAGGTGTAGACGGCCCGGGACCAGTCATAGGAGTAGCCCAGCTGCTTCAGCTGCTCCGTCATCTCGGCGATGTTCTGCCTCGTCCAGACCGCCGGGTTGGCGCCGTGCTGGATGGCAGCGTTCTCCGCCGGCATGCCGAAGGAGTCGAAGCCGATGGGGTGGAGCACGTTATAGCCCTTCATGCGCCGGTAGCGGGCGATGACGTCCACGATGGTGTAGTTGCGCACGTGGCCCATGTGCAGCTTGCCCGAGGGGTACGGGAACATCGCCAGGGCGTAGTACTTGGGCCTGGACGGGTCGCGCTCTACCTTGTAGATGCCCTCCTGCTCCCACCGCTGCTGCCAGCGCGGCTCGGCTTCACGAAAGTTGAAGCGGTCTTCTGCCATAACTCGGTTGGACCTCCTCTGCCCTGAAAGGGAGTGCAAAAAGATGACAAGGCTCTCGTCCCCAAGGGACGAGAGCCGTTGCTCCCGCGGTACCACCCTCATTGGCCTGACGCAGCAGGCCCTGCTCTTCCGGCTGTAACGGGCCGTTCCCGGAATGGGCTGTCCCGCCGGGCACCCGCCCGGGGGTTCACCCACACAGCTCAGGGGCGAGATTCGTCACCCACGCGCTGCCGCCTCGCACCGGACCGGCGGCTCTCTGGAAGCGGTGTGCGGACGACCGGCTCCCCGTCATCGCCCTATCCAATCGTGATTGCGAATTATACCTGATTATGCCGCGGCGACCTGAGAAAGTCAAGAGCGTAGCCATACCTCAAAGCGTCGCCGGAACCGGTCTGCCCGGTTCCGGCGACACTGCGCAAACATCGTGTCTCAATGCTTCTTCTTCTCGGCCCGCATCGCCGTCGTGATGAAGAAGGCAAGTCCTCCCCACAGCAGGACGGCACCGAAGATGAGCATGGCGATGGAACCCGGCAGAAGTCCGGTCTGCGGCATGGCTACACGACCTCCTTGTTGATCCCGTCAAGCTGCTGCGAGCGCCACTGCATGAGGAGCGACGAGCCGAACATGGCGATGGCCACGGTCCAGCCGAAGAAGACCAGGGCGGTGCCCGGGTAGCCGCCGTAGGGCTGCGTGAACTCGCTGACGAGGCTGGAGATGATGTTGTAGCCCAGCAGCACGGGGGTGACGTACTTCACCAGCACGTCCCACCACATGCCGACGCGGATGTCGGAGGTGAGGTTGACGTGCTCGCGGATCTTGGCGGAACCCATGAAGTAGCCCAGCACGATGGCCTCTACCAGGCCCAGCACGGCGATGCCGTAGCTGCCCACGAAGTGGTCGACGATGTCGAGGATGTGCACGCCGGCGCCGGTGGCGAAGAGGGAGCTGAAGCAGAAGCCGATGATGGAGAACCAGCCCAGCAGCTTCTTCCGGTCCACGCCGAACCGGTCGATGACGGCCGAGGCGAACGCCTCCATCATCGAGATAGACGAGGAGATGCCGGCCAGCAGCAGGGCGGCGAAGAACAGGACGCCGAAGAGCGACTGGAGCCAGGTGGGGCCGGGCAGCATTGAAATGGCCTTGGGGAATGCGATGAAGGCGACGCCGGGGCCGGCCACCGCCATCTCCTCAAACGGCACGCCCGCCTTGAGCGCGGCGTAGCCGAGGGTGGAGAAGACCGCAAAGCCTGCCATCAGGTCGAAGGACGAGTTGGAGAAGACGGTGATGAAGGCGTTGTTGGCAAGGTCGGAGTCCTTGGGCAGGTAGCTGGCATAGGCGATCATCACGCCCACGGCCAGGGTGGTGGAGAAGAAGACCTGGCTGTAAGCGGCCACCCAGACGCTGGGGTCCATGATCTTGCTGAAGTCGGGGTTGAGGAAGTAGTTGAGGCCGTAGGTGGCGCCCGGCAGGGTGATGCCGCGGATGACGAAGACGACCATGGCGACGATGAGGAAGGGCGTCATGAACTTACACGCCTTCTCGATGCCGCCCGAAACGCCCCGTGAGGAGATGAAGTAGTTCGCCAGCCAGACCAGCGTCACGGCGGCGAGGATGCCCCAGCGCATGCCGCCCAGGTCAAGCGGGCCGGAAGAGATGCCCAGGAAGTCCCGGCCGAAGAAGGTTCCCGGATCGTCGCCCCAGGCCTGGGTGAAGCTGAAGAGCAGGTAGCGGATCGACCAGGAGATGATGGTGCTGTAGAAGGTTACGACGATGACGGGTACGGTGATCTGCCACCAGCCGATCCACTCGAACCGCCGGTTCAGGTTCTTGAACGCGGTGATGGCGGCCCCGCGCATCTTGTGCCCGAAGCCGAACTCCAGGATCATCAGCGGGACGCCAGCCGTCAGGAGCGCCACGAAGTAGGGAAGCAGGAACGCACCGCCGCCGTTCTGGTACGCCATGAACGGGAACCGCCAGAAGTTCCCCAACCCCACGGCAGCACCGATCGTGGCGAAGATGAAGCCGGACCTGGATTTCCACTGATCGCGCTGTTGATCCATGTGATGCAGCCTCCTCTGTTCCAACGAGGTGGGATCATACGGCCCCGACTTGTGCGGGAAGCCGGGGCCGCAAACTCAGCAGCCGGTGCGCGGAACACGGAACTAGACCAGGTCGAAGTGCGCCGTAAAGTGGCGCAGCACCTTGGGCTCCTTGGTGAACCTGACGCCCCGGATCTCCTCGCGGCGCTTGTAGGCGTTGATGACGGCCTCCGCGACGTCCTCCATGTGCTGGTTCGTGTAGACGCGCCGCGGAATCGCGAGCCGGGTGAACTCGAACGGGCTGCGGACGTTCTCGCCGGTCTCGGGGTCCCGCCCCAGCATCAGGGAGCCGACCTCGACGGCGCGCACGCCGCCCTCGATGTAGAGCGCCAGGGTGAGGGCGTGGCCGGGGAACTGATCCCACGGGATATGCGGCAGGAACTTGGCTGCGTCGATGAAGACAGCGTGCCCGCCCACGGGCCACTGGATCGGAACGCCGGCGCTGCGCAGCAGCTCGCCCAGGTACTGGACCTGACCCACCCGGTACGCCAGGTAGTCGGGATCCAGCGCCTCCCTGAGGCCCACCGCCATGGCCTCCAGATCGCGTCCGGCCAGGCCGCCGTAGGTCAGGAAGCCTTCGAAGGGCACCACCGCAGCGCCGACCCTGGTGAACAGATCCTCGTCCCGGAACGCCAGCAGGCCGCCGATGTTGACCAGGGCGTCCTTCTTGGCGCTCATCATCAGGCCGTCGCCGTAGGAGAACATCTCCCGGGCGATGTCGATGGGCGCCTTATCCGCGTAGCCCTCTTCCCGCATCCGGATGAAGTGGCAGTTCTCGGCGTAGCGGGCCACGTCGAACAGGACCAGCAGGCCGTGCTTCTTGGCGATCTGGTAGGTCTCGCGGATGTTGGCCATGGAGACGGGCTGGCCGCCGGCGGAGTTGTTGGTCACCGTCATGACGATGCAGGCGATGTTCTCCGCGCCGTGCTCTGCGATGAACCGCTCCAGCTTGGCGGTGTCCATGTTGCCCTTGAACGGGTGGAACTCATCCGTGGGGTAGTCCATCAGCAGGTCCACAGGGCGGCCGCCGGCCAGCTGCACGTGGCCCCGCGTGGTGTCGAAGAACATGTTGGAGAGCACGTACATGCCGGGGCGGATGAGCTGCGAGAAGGCGCTCTTCTCGGCGCCGCGGCCCTGGTGGGTCGGGATGACGTACTCGTACCCGGTGATGTCCGTGACCGTCTCCTTCAGCTTGTAGTAGCTGCTGGCGCCGGCGTACGACTCATCGCCCAGCATCATGGCGGACCACTGGAACTGGCTCATCGCGCCGGTGCCGGAGTCGGTCAGCAGGTCGATGTACACATCAGAGGAACGCAGGAAGAACGGGTTGTAATGTGCGGCCTTGAGCGCCGCCTCCCGCTCTTCCCGCGGGATCAGCCGAATCGGTTCCACCATTTTGATCTTGAAGGGCTCGCCCTTGGGCACGTGAACTCCTCCTTTGACAGTGTGGACCTGTACCCACCCATAGGATGGAGCCAGCGCCGCGGCAATATGAGGAGCGAGCCCTTCATGCGCCCTGCCAACCCCGGCCAGCCCGGCAAACCGTGTCGCAGACTAGACCAGGTCGAAGTGCGCCGTGAAGTGGCGCAGCACCTTGGGCTCCTTGGTGAACCTGACGCCCCGGATCTCCTCGCGGCGCTTGTAGGCGTTGATGACGGCCTCGGCGACGTCCTCCATGTGCTGGTTCGTGTAGACGCGCCGCGGAATCGCGAGCCGGGTGAACTCAAACGGGCTGCGGACGTTCTCGCCGGTCTCGGGATCGCGGCCCATCATCAGGGAACCGACCTCGACGGCGCGCACGCCGCCCTCGAGGTAGAGCGCCGCGGTCAGAGCGTGGCCGGGGAACTGATCCCACGGGATGTGCGGCAGGAACTTGGCTGCGTCGATGAAGACCGCATGCCCGCCCACGGGCCACTGGATCGGAACGCCGGCGCTGCGCAGCAGCTCGCCCAGGTACTGGACCTGCCCCACCCGGTACGCCAGGTAGTCGGGATCCAGCGCCTCCCGCAGGCCCACCGCCATGGCCTCCAGGTCGCGGCCGGCCAGGCCGCCGTAGGTCAGGAAGCCCTCGAACGGCACGACGGCGCCGCCCACCTTGTTGTACAGCTCCTCGTCCCGGAAGGCCAGCAGGCCGCCGATGTTGACCAGGGCGTCCTTCTTGGCGCTCATCATCAGGCCGTCGCCGTAGGAGAACATCTCCCGCGCGATGTCGATGGGCAGCTTGTCGGCGTAGCCCTCTTCCCGCATCCGGATGAAGTGGCAGTTCTCGGCGTAGCGGGCCACGTCGAACAGGACCAGCAGGCCGTACTTCTTGGCGATCCGGTAGGTCTCGCGGATGTTGGCCATGGAGACGGGCTGGCCGCCGGCGGAGTTGTTGGTCACCGTCATGATGATACAGGCGATGTTCTCCGCGCCGTGCTCGTTGATGAACTGCTCCAGCTTGACGGTGTCCATGTTGCCCTTGAACGGGTGGAACTCATCCGTGGGGTAGTCCATCAGCAGGTCCACAGGGCGGGCGCCGGCCAGCTGCGCGTGACCGCGGGTGGTGTCGAAGAACATGTTGGAGACCACGTACATGCCCTTCCGGGTGATCAGCTGGGAGAAGGCGCTCTTCTCGGCGCCGCGGCCCTGGTGGGTCGGGATGACGTACTCGTACCCGGTGATGTCCGTGACCGTCTCCTTCAGCTTGTAGTAGCTGCTGGCGCCGGCGTAGGCCTCGTCGCCCAGCATCATGGCGGACCACTGGAACTGGCTCATCGCGCCGGTGCCGGAGTCGGTCAGCAGGTCGATGTACACATCAGAGGAACGCAGGAAGAACGGGTTGTAATGTGCGGCCTTGAGCGCCGCCTCCCGCTCCTCCCGGGAAATGAGGCGAATCGGTTCCACCATCTTGATCTTGAAGGGCTCGCCCTTCGGCATGGCTGACTCCTCCTTCTGACGCAGGTCTTCGTGTACGCCTTGCCTCGTACGCCTTCAGTACGATGCAAGTACCGTGCCAACGACAGACGAAGGGCCGGAAGCCTGCTTCCGGCCCTTCTCGTCTCATATTGAACCACGGGGTGTCTCGTAGTGTATCAAACCGAGACACTTAGGTGTCAGTCAAGCCCGTACTTGGCCAGCTTCCGGTAGAGGGTCGCCCGGCCGATGCCCAGGTGGCGGGCCAGCGCGGCCTTGGAGTCGAAGGCCCGCACGCCGGCCTCCAGCAGCATCCGCTCCGCCTCCGCCAACGACGGGAACCCGCCGGAACCCGGGGCTGCGGCAGCCGCCGGCGCCTGCGCGGCGCCCGCAGTTCCGCCCGAGCCCAGCACGTCCGGCGGCAGGTCCGTCACGTCGATCGCGTCGCCCTCCGCCAGCACCACCGACTGCTCCACCACGTTCTCCAGCTCCCGGATGTTGCCGGGGAACGGGTAGGCCAGCAGTGCGCGCAGCGCGGCCGGCGTGAAGGTGGCCCGGGGCCTGCCCAGCCGCTCGCAGATCCGCTGCATCGCGTTCTCCAGGAAGAGCGCCAGGTCCTCGCGCCGCTCCCGCAGGGGCGGCAGCACCAGGTGGATCACCCGCAGCCGGTAGTAGAGGTCCTCCCGGAACGCCTTCTCCCGCACCAGCTGCGCCAGGTTCCGGTTGGTGGCGGAGATGATGCGCACGTTCACCCGGTGAACCTGCGTGCCGCCGACCCGCCGGATCTCCCCGCTCTGCAGGGCCCTGAGCAGCTTGGCCTGCAACCCCAGCTCCAGGTCGCCGATCTCGTCCAGGAAGAGCGTGCCGCCGTCGGCCAGCTCGAACAGGCCCGGCCGCCCGCCCCTGCGGGAACCGGTGAAGGCGCCCTCCTCGTAGCCGAAGAGTTCGCTCTCCAGCAGCGAGGCCGGGATCGCCGCGCAGTTGACGGCGATCAGCGGCTGCCCCCGGCGCTGGCTCCGGTTGTGGATCAGCCTGGCGACGACCTCCTTGCCGGTGCCGCTCTCGCCCTCGATCAGCACGGGCGAGTCCACCGCGGCGGCCTTCTTCGCCATCAGGTACATCCGCTGCGCCACGGGGCTCTGCCCGATGATGATCCCGTCCTCGGCCAGCGGCGGGCCCGACAGATTGGCCTTCAGCAGGTCGATGGTGTTGCGCGCCTCCGCCAGCTCCTGGGAGAGGGCCAGCACCTCGGTGATGTCCCGGAAGACGGAGACGACGCCCACCAGGCGGCCGTGGTCGAACACGGGGACGATGTTGGAGACCACCACGTGGTCGAAGACGCGGGTCCGCACGCCGATCAGCGGCTGGCCCGTCTCGAGCACCTCGAGGATGTGCGAGTCGGGCACGATGTGGCGGACGTGGCGGCCGATGATCTCCTCCTTCGTGAGCCCGGTGATGCGGGTGTTGGCCTCGTTGGCGTACACGACGACGCCGCTGTCATCCACGGCGACGACCCCGTCGTGCAGGCTGTCGAGGAGCTGCATGGCGCTGCGCATGATGAAGCTCTCCACGTGCTCGCCTCCCGCGCGGCCCTCTGGTGGCCATGGGCCGCTTCGGGGCCACCACTTCATCCCGCGCGGGCCAAATTCCTGCTCAGGGAGCGGGCTCCTCGTCCCACTCGAGCGGCGCAATCTCTTCCAGCAGCCGCTGCCCCTGCGACCGCCCGTCCCCCGGTGCCGTGAGCCAGTCGAGGAGCGAGCGCGGCTGGCAGGTGACGGTGGGCGGCTCGTTGGCCACGTCGGCGGGGATGTACTTCGGGTTGTTGGGATCGGTGGGGTGCCGGACCAGCGGCTCCGGACGCCGGATGAAAACCCGCTCGACCGGCGTTCCGGCGCACCCGCTCTGCCACAACTGCCACTGCGTGTAGGCCGGGCGGCCGTCCTTGCCGGGCACCGTGACCTGCACCACCTTCAGCTTCACCAGCATGTTTCCGGCGGACTTCGGCTCGGTGCCGCGCAGGAACAGGTCCTGCGCCACCTGCTCCGGCGGGCAGTTACCGTCGGGCAGCATGCCGGTGAGCCGGCAGATGGTCACGCTCACCACGTTGGCCGGGCGGGGCCAGTCGGCCGGCTGCACGGTGACCGCCTGGGTCATGATGCGGTTCCAGATCTGCACCGGCACGTAGGCGCCCGTCCAGGGCAGGTGGTTGTCCGGGTTGTCGTAGCCGTTCCAGACCGCCGTCACCAACTCGGGCGTGAAGCCGATGAACCAGGCGTCGCGGTTATCCTCCGTCGTCCCCGTCTTGCCTGCGGCCGGCCAGCCCCGGAAGCCGCCGGTGAAGCCGTAGGCGGTGCCGCGGCGGATGACGTCCTTCATCATGTCGATCATCAGGTAGGCGGCGCCCTCGCTGACCACCTGCTGCCGCGCCGGCCTGGCCTCGAAGAGCACCTCGCCCGTGGGGTCGACGATGCGGGTGATCACCACCGGGTCGACCTTCATCCCCATGTTGGCGATCACGCTGTACGCGGCGGTCAGGTCGAGCACGGACACCCCCTTGGAGATGCCCCCCAGCGCCAGCGCCAGGTTCTCGTCCTCGGGGAGGATCGTGCTCAGCCCCATCCGGCGGGCCAGGTCCGCGGCCTTCCACGGGCCGCCTGCGTACTGCATCGCCCGCACCGCCATCGGGTTGACCGACTGCTCCACGCCATAGCGGGCGGGCTTGAGCCCCTGGTAGCGGAAGTCGTAGTTCTGCGGCCAGACGGTGGCGCCGTCATTGGAGAGCCGCACCGGCGCGTCGTCGAGGATGGTGGCGGGTGAGAGCCCCGCCTCCAGGGCGGGCAGGTAGGCGACGATCGGCTTAATGGCCGACCCCGGCTGGCGCAGGGCGTCCGTCGCCCGGTTGAACTCCAGCATGCCCTGCCGGGTCCGGCCGCCCACCAGCGCCAGCACCTCGCCCGTGCGGGGGTTCATCAGCACCGCCGCCGCCTCCGGCTTGGGTCCCCCTTCGGGGATGCCGTAGGCCTGATCCGCCGCGGCCATCTGCTCCACCACCGCCTGCTCGGCCAGCGCCTGCAGCTTCGGGTCGAGGGTGGTGTAGACCTTCAGGCCCGCGCGCGCCACCGACTGCGGATCCTTCAGCCTGATGCCGTAGCGGGCGGCCAGCCCCGGCTGGGCGTCGGTGAGGATGTTGATGACGTAATCAATGAATGCGTTGCCCTTCTGCGCCGCCGAGTCCGGGGAGTAGGTGTTGGCCAGCGTGGGCCGGAAGGCGCGCGCCTCGTCGTACTGGGCCTGCGTGATCATGCCCTCCCGGAACATGGCATCCAGCACCACATCCCGCCGCCTTAGCGATGCCTCCATGTCCTCGTACGGGTCATAGAGCGACGGCCCGTTGACCATTCCGGCCAGCTGGGCCGCCTCTGCGAGGTTGAGCTGGCCGACCTCCTTGCCGAAGAAGGTCTGGGCCGCCGCCTGGATGCCGTAGGCCCCCCGGCCGAAGTAGATGTGGTTCAGGTACATCTCGAGGATCTGGTCCTTGGCGAAGCGGCGCTCCAGCTGGATCGCGATCCAGGCCTCCTGGATCTTGCGCCTGAGCGTCACCTCCTGCGTCAGCCACCCGCTGCGGGCCAACTGCTGGGTGATGGTGGAGCCGCCCTCCACACGCCCGCCGGGCAGCTTGAGCAGGTAGAGGCCGGTGCGCCAGGCGGCCCGGGCGAGCCCCCGGAGGTCGATGCCGTGGTGCTTGCGGAACCGGGGGTCCTCCACGGCGATGAAGGCGTTCCGGACCAGCTCCGGGACCTGGCTGATCTTCACCGGCGTGCGGTTCTCGCCGCTGTGCAGCCGGTAGACCTCGTTGCCCTCCCGGTCGTAGATGACCGTGGTGGTCGCCCAGCTGATCTCGTCCAGTTTGGGAGCGGCGGCGACGGCCCGCGCGACGAAGGTTCCGCCGGCCGCGCCCGCGCCCAGGAAGAGCACCAGGAGCGCGATCCAGAAGTAGCGCCACCAGCGCCGGGCCCGGCTCGTTCTGTCCTGGCCCATGGCACATCGCCCCCTCGGTCAGGTCTGCGCGTAGTGTGTACAGAAAAAGGGACGGCCTCTCGCCGTCCCTGAAATCGCCATGTTTGCAGTGCGCTATCCCGCAGCCGGCGTCCTGACCGCAACCTCCACCGCATCGCCCCAGAGCCGCTCCAGGTTGTAGAAGGCCCGCTCGTCCTCCTGCATCACGTGGATGACCAGGTCGCCGAAGTCAAGCAGCACCCACTTGCCGTTCCGGTAGCCCTCCACGTGGTCGATCTTCAGCCCCCGCTCGGTGAGCTGCTTCTCCACGTGGTCGGCGATGGCCCGCACGTGCGTCCCGCTCGTGCCGGAGCAGATCACGAAGTAGTCGGTTACCCCGCTGATCCCGCGGATGTCGAGAATGCGGACCTCACGGGCCTTCTTCTCGTCGGCAGCGAAAGCGGCCCACTGGGCCATCTCGGCGGATTCAGTCAATCCGGCATTCTCCTTTCGTAGCAATTATCTACCGTTTACTTCACCGTATTCGCCCCTCACCCGCTGGTTCCTCCCCTGCGGGCAGGATCACCCGCACCGCGTCGCCCTTCGCTGCGCCCGCGGTCACCATCTCCGCGGGGTAGCCCTGGGCTAGGAGCCTGTCTGAGTAAGCCAGTTCTGTAGGAGCAAAAGGGTTCGGTGTCCAATGTCTTCAGCATGAGCAAGAAGACGTATCGACCGTATGAGCCCAATCAGCTGTTGCTGCTGCCCCCTGCCCTGCAGGACTGGCTTCCGCATGACCATTTCGCTTACTTCCTGAGTGAT